>JAFLCB010000002.1:300000-545966 GCA_017302795.1 Deltaproteobacteria bacterium
TTTCCTTGAGTAGTGCTGCTCGACGTCCAAGGAGGGAAGTCGGTAGAAACCGCGCGAGAACCTAGGTTTCGGCTTGCCGACGCCCTTTCAGGAATCTCTCGAAAAGCGCGGATTCACCTGCCCAATTCCCGACCGAGGTCTAGGGCATCCTCTCTTGCTGTCAACATTTTCGACACGGATACGGCATTAGCTTGAAAAGCAACTCGACTTGTATCGAGGTGATTCAAGTCGAGCGTCGAAAATGTCGACACGGTAGAAGTGATAGACCGTTTACGTAAGACCGCTTCGAATAGCGAAGCGATCAAGGAGACGACATGAAGCTCAGAGCATGGGCAACGCTCTTGATGGCATTCATCATGATGACATCTTCCATTTCCTCAGCTCAGTGGGGATACGGAATGTACGGCGGCATGCAAGCCTGCCAAGGTTATGGTGCTGCTGAAGGTGCAAGCGATGAAGACGACGAACTGGCCGAACTTGCCGAAGAACGTCGCGAACTTCGCCGTGAAAAGCGCGAGCTTGAAAAATCATTTCGTCAGATCGAACGCGATCTCGACACGCTTCGTGAGTCGGTCACCACGGTTGTAAAATCAAGCTGGTCGACAGTGATTCTCGAGCACATGGACAAGGGAATGAACTGTTCGGTTTGTGGTACCCAACCAGGCCGAGTGGTCGTTGAGGGTCCGCAAGTAGCAATACCAGCACCGACTCCGGGTCGTCCAATCGGTCCTCCAGTTGGGCCCGGAACCGTCACAGAAACCGTCACGATTATAGAAGAAGTGGCTCCAACGCCGATCGTGCGTCCCGCGACCCCGACACCAGCGCCGCCGGCAACCCCAGTTCCGCGGCCGCCAGCTCCGCGTCCTGAGACGCCGCCACCTCGCCCAATTGTTGTGGTGCCACCGCCTACGCCGGTTCCAACACCTGAAGTTATTATTCTTCGACCGGTCCGTCCTAAACCTTCGCCAAATCCGAGTCCATCATCAACGCCCAGGAAACGAACGGAGTTCACACCAGAATCTGGCGGTGGCCGGATGCCCGCGGGTGAGCGCATGCCAGCTAATGAGGTCGTGTCCGCTTCTGCAAGACTGACGGGACAGGCACAGCCCGGTTCATTTGATGATTTCGGTCCAGATCTCGGTGAACAGACGTTTGGTGCCGATGGTTCTCCGACTCTATGTAATCCAGCTCGTGCGCCTTACACCATGAACGCCTGGCGCGCGATTTGTCGCGGAGAAGGACGAATCGATGCGCGTGTTTGTCGCGATCGTTACTTCCAGCAAGGTGAAGTTAAGCCTGCGCAAGCTAATTCATGTGCTCGTGCCATTGAACGTTACCGCAAGCTGACGCTTGAAATGACCAAAGCACAAAATCGGTTAGCTAAAGTTGAAGACGAAATTTCAAGCATTGGTTACCGAATTGGCGATATCAAGATGTCACGACGTCTTGATCGTGACATGGAAGCAGATTGTCCAGCCGGCGACGGAAGTTGCTACGAGCGCGGTTCGGCAAAAAAGACCAGATCAAAAGGTCCCTCGCTTGGACAAACTCTTCTCGCTGTCGGGATGGACGCACTTCAAATTGGTGCGACATACACGCTCGGTAAGAAAGCAAACGAGTGGAATGCACGCACGGGGCACCAAGCGGTTCCATACGTCGCTTCGGGCATCATGAGTGGCGCTTATTATCCTTATCGTACGGCCGGTCTTTATGGCGGCATGTATGGAGGAGTGAATGGCGGCTTCGGATGTTCGCCTTCGATGGCCGGCGGCGGAACGACAATGGGTCCCTATGGAATGATGGGCCCATACGGTATGGCAGGCGGAGTCTATGGCGGAATGAATAGTCCGTTCGGCTACCCTGGAATGCAGGGATATCCGAACTACGGCGGAGGAATGTACAACCCGGGGGCAGGTCCTTGGGGTATGAATGGTCCATGGGGCGTCGGTCAATGGCCAGGCGGTTACCCAGGTGCCGGCGGATTCGTTGGCGGAATCGCCGGAGGAATTGCCGGAGGATTCGCTGGAATGCCAGGAATGGCCGGTGGATTCGCTGGTATGCCCGGTTACGCTGGTGGTATGGCAGGTATGGCCGGCGGCTTCGCTGGAATGCCAGGTTACGCTGGTGGTATGGCAGGCATGGCCGGTGGTTTTGCAGGAATGCCAGGAATGGCCGGCGGCTTCGCTGGAATGCCAGGTTACGCCGGCGGTATGGCAGGTATGGCCGGCGGCTTCGCTGGAATGCCAGGTTACGCTGGTGGTATGGCAGGTATGGCCGGTGGATTTGCGACCGGATATGCCGGTGGCTTCGCCGGTATGGCCGGCATGGCCGGTGGCTTCGCGTCGCCGTGGGGAATCGCAGGCGGAATGGCTGGCGGCTTTATGACTGGCATGTCGATGGATCCAACTTTGATGCAGCAGCAATATCAGCTGCAACTTGAAGCTCAGCGACGTCAGACCGAGCAGGCGGCCTCGCGCATGCGCCTCTATCAAGGCTTTATGTCGGAGTACATGCAATTCCAGATGAAGTGGAACCAGTACTTTGGAAGTGGTGCAGGATCAGATCTCTACTATACCCCAGGCGCGGGCTCAGGTTCCACCATACCAGGCGGCTCTGGGCCAGGTGTCGGGACAACTCCGGGAAGAACGCGGTAGAAATTCGTTCCGATTGTAAAATCAAATGCGGCCAACAACGAAAACGTGTTGGCCGTTTTTTTGGCCACCGGTTGATTCAATTACCAACCGAAGTTTGTTGTCGGCTGTACTTGTGTTTCTCTGCTGCGTGCAGAAATTGCGATAGCTAATACTGCGACGCCGCCAATTGCTGCCCACATCCATGGGCGAACGATCGGTGGTTGATCAATCGGAGCCGTCGAACGAAAGGGATCGAGTGGAACGGCACCGCGACCGAAGTTGCTGATTTGTTTCAGTCCCAAATTCTGAATCCTCGGTAGAGCGACGCCGATCATCTCCTCGCATGTTTCATCTCCAATCACAGCTATTTGCGCGGGCTTAGAATGATAAGCAGAGAAATCTACTGAACAGGGGGTCTTTGGGTTGATCCAAACTTGTCGGGGCCCTAGATCTTGGAAATTCCGGGGACTCGAAATCAGCAAAGTCTTTGGCTGAAAAAGATTAGAAACGAAACTCAGTCGAATCTTTGCCGCCGGCAAATCTTCAGCCATGGAAACAGGGGCGAAGTAGATTTCGAAATACCTTTGCGATTTAGGTTGCCATTTGCCGTTCACAAAAACGCCTGAAACGTCTTCCGGCAGATCTGCAAATTTATAGATTTTTGGTGTCATTGTTTCAGCAATTTTCCTCGCTTCGAACAAAATCATGTCCGACTGTTCTCGCGCATTCGCCGCTGGCCCGGCCATTGATTCCATCGCCGATTCGGTCATCGGTTGAGAACGCCGTTTCAAATGTTGCGCGATTCGGAAGATAAGCGGATCGGTTTTCTCAGTCGCATTCTTTTGCATGCGGCGATTGAGATTCGCCTTTCTAACAAGAAACTCGAAAAAAATATTTTGAATTTCTTCGGTCCAGTCACCCTGGTCCTCAATCTCAAGGAGCGCATCAATCGCACCTACTGATGGTGGAGCAGTAGAGCCCTGAGCATCGAGCCACTCAATTTGAGCCGCAACAGTTTTCGCGCGGATCGCGCTTTCCATTTCTTGGCTGTCAGAAATTCTCTTTGCAAGAAAAGTTGCCACAGGAACAACTCCGAAAGACTGGGCACGGGCTTGAAATTCAATTTCGGAAATTGAGGGGTGCCGAAACGCCGGGGTAAAGTCTTCACTAAGGTCTCCTGTCTGGCCAGATGCGGGAGTGATTGAAAGAAACAAGGTCGACATTGCAATCAGCGGGATAAGGATGCATTCAGTTTTTTTCATGCGAAGCTCACTTTCATTGAATTGAATTTAAAGTTTCCTGCTCCGGGATTTCTTCGACGATAAAATCTGGTTTGGTATATTTTGGTCGCTGGTTCCTGCTAGTCTTGCGCGGTTCGGGATAGCCATGTTTCGGCGAGCCCTTCCTAACCACAACAAGAACGGGGGTCCCAAGTCTTGTGAGAATATCCGAATCGGCTTCTTTCACTAGAACTGCAAACTTCAAAGGATTTTTCGGTGCTCGTACCAGCGGCAAGCCGCGTGCGATGAGTCGCTTTCTTCGACTTGTACTACCGGACTCTAAGTTAACTGAGTCATCACTAAGCGCGCTGTAAAGATCAACGTAGGCATGATTCTCGATAAGCGCATCAATAGCTTCGAAATTCAGCGGTTCAATTGGAACAAGGACAAACCCGTCAGGCAACTGATCGATCAAAGACGGAACGGAGGATGGTTCCGATTTAGGCCGAGCTTCAGAATTTCCAGAAGGCCCGAATGAAAGTAGCAACATCATTAAAATAGCCGCCGTCGAACTAAACATCCAAATGCGAAAGGCTTTTGATTGTCCTTCAACGGTGTCATCGGAGTTTCTGAGGCTGCTACTTATTTTTCTGATAGATCGTTCTAAAGTCTTCAAAACCAGTTCGACCCATTTTCGTGCCAGCATTTTTCAGTCCTCCGACGCAAATAAATACACAACCCAAAAAGAGCATCATGACGATGATGAGTTCGATGAAAGCTTGTCCTCTGTTGGCTGCGGGGCCCATAAACCGGAACCTACGGGCTCGAGAGTCATTGAACAGCCGAACTCGATCTCCGGAAAAAAATCGTCGACCGCTGAATCTATAGGGTTTCTCAAGGTGCTTTTCCATTTGAGTACTCCGTTTTGTGAGTGTTGAAAGTTAGGCGCTGGGAAATATGTAGGTGTTAAGTGCGTCGGTGAAGAAGCAACCATTTGGAAGCTCGGTGCCCGGGTTTCAATCCTCGCGGACTTCAGCCAGGGACGTAGTCCTTCCGGGATACTTTCCAAAACGCCTTGTTTGGCCAGCGAGGGAACCATGCTGGAGGCCTGCTTTCCCTTTGCTAGCCAATAGAGCTGTTTCTTCCGTACAGGAGCCTGTGCGAGTTCTACGGTTTTTAGTAAAGCCAATGCTGCTGATCGCGCGGCTGGATTAGGTATCACAATCGAAGCCTTCAAAGCCTTTAAAGCAGATTGCCTCGTTGTTTCGAGTGCTTTGGCTCTTACGTTTAGCTTGGTTAGCTCTGCCAGCGCATTCCCTACGCTGGCCTGACTTTTTGCCATACGAAGTCTACACGCAGTCGTCGCCTTCGCTTCAACTGCGAGAGCCAAACCTAAGATGAGGATTCCTCCGACGATCATTACAACAAGCGGCAAAAGAACGACCGCAGCGAAAGAAATTTGGCCTCGTTCATTTTTCAACTGCGACCTCTTGGAAAGTACATTGGCTTTCTAAATGTTGAATTTGCGTAAATCTGGCCCGAGCGTTGGGAGCGGTCGAAGGCAAGTTGAAGACTTACCCGTGATCCGGTGCGATCGGATTTGAACACGAGAATTTTAGTGCGACCGATCGGTAGTCCGGCGGTCAAAGTCGATTCGAGACGGACTCGACACCGAGTTGGCGGCGACGGAGAAGCCAGGCAAACCGCGGCTTCGCGAGCAGCGCGATCCAACCAAATTTTCGCAAACGACATATAGAGAATTCCGGAGCTTCCGAGAATTAATATTCCCAGGATTGGGACCATGAGGACTGATTCCAACGTGGTAGACCCGTTTTGATTCAGCTTCATTGTCCACCTGTCGAACCAACTCCATCCATGAAATTGCCGAGGTCTCGTTTTTTCAATTGTTCTTCAGGAATTGCGTCCACGACCGGCTTAGCTTTTTTGCCTTGAAGGGCATAAGCAATGGTCGCGAAGCGAGAGTTCACTGCTTGGCCGAGAACGCGCACCACACCTATGGTAGCGACTGCGACTAGAGCTACAATTACCAGGTACTCGATAAGTCCTTGGCCTCTTGAGTTTGTAACGGCCGAGGTGGAAGGCGATTTTCTGAATTTTCTCATGTTTGCAGTTCTCCGAGTTACGAATAGATTTTTCGAACGCGGGTTGTGGACTGCAGGAGTTGTTCAAGGTGCGAGACCAAACGCAAAACGCCGAGGTTTCCCTCGGCGTTTTAATTCTTCCGGCGTCCGGACTTAGACCTAATTCATTAGGCTCAGCCGCCTCGTTTTTTTGCAGCTCGGGCAGCGCGAGCTTGCTCTTCACGTTCGACTCTTCGGCGAATGATAATTCGGCCCAAAACTTCATAGGACTCGACACGGAGATCGTTTTCGTAGACGAAACGATAAAACCCTTCGATTTCAGGGCTTTGGCGGAATTTTTTGGATGAAGTTGGCAGGCTTTCACTCTGTACGAAGTCGATCGAGTTTCCATCTTTCGAGAGCTTTACTTTTTCTGCCTTTTTAGCTGCCATCTGCGCGCCCCTTTGAACCGAGGCCATTCCGGCCTCTCTGTGATAGCCGTTTTATGCCTGAGGTCAAAAAGCAGTCAAGAAGCGTCTGGAGAAGGTGCTCAAACTGCGATGTTTGAGTTACAACTGGAGCGACGCTCCATGATTATTTGACTGAAGTTTTTAACTGGGGGGACTGCCCATGGCTCAAATGACGATAATCCTCGATGGTAAGGAAGTAGCATCCGTCCGCCGAACGGAATTAGCCAAGAGAGTCGCAAGCCTGAAGGTTAAGACTGGGCGTGCGCCAGGTTTGGCTGTCGTTTTGGTCGGCGAAAATCCTGCGAGCCAAATCTACGTTAAAAATAAGATCAAAGCGTGCAAGGAAGCCGGTATCGAAAGTTTTCACGTCGAACTTTCGGGGTCGATCACGCAAAAAGATCTTCATCAAGAGATTGATAAGCTTAATTTACGAGGTGATGTGGACGGGATCTTAGTACAGCTCCCGCTTCCTAAAGGTTTAAACGAGACGCTTGCGACCGAGCGGATTTTGCCAGCTAAGGATCCGGACGGTCTGACCAGCGGAAATTTGGGACTATTGTTTGCGGGCCGAACGCGTGTTGCTCCATGCACTCCATATGGTGTGATGAAGATTCTGGAGCATTTCAAAATTAAAGTGGCGGGGCAAAATGCTGTGGTTATTGGCCGAAGCAACATTGTCGGTAAGCCGATGGCGCAGTTGCTCTTGGAAGCGGATGCGACAGTTACGATCGCTCATTCGAAGACGACAGATTTGCAAAGTCTTACAAGTGCTGCCGATATCGTCGTTGTCGCGGCGGGACGCCCGCGGTTTTTGGGTCGCGAGTTTTTTCGCCAGGGCTCTGTGGTCGTTGATGTTGGAATTCATCGTGTCGCTGAAAACGAGAATTTATTGATCAACGGCAAACGAGCAACGATCTGCGGCGACGTGAGATTCGAAGAATTAGTCGGGCATGTGTCTGCGGTCACGCCGGTGCCTGGCGGTGTTGGACCGATGACAATTCAGATGCTGTTGGAAAACACTCTGAAACTGGCAGAGTTGAGTCAACCCGAGCGCTGATTCAGTATTTTAACGACATTTTTTTAACGACGCACGCACTGAGGCGCTGGACGCCAGGGAGCGACGGCTTTTTCTGGTTTGAGCGGCTGCATTTCAAGAGCGGCGTGGTGGGCCGCGACGAAGTCGATAACGTAGTTCAAGGTCGAACTTGGAGCCATATTGTATCGATGAATGGCCCAGAAACTTAATCCGAGTTCTCGAATTTCACGTAGCCGCTCTTGTGAATGTCTGCGGGTGCGGCTTTGACATTTTTTTGACGTTAAAGCCAAACACTCGACATTGCCTTCGCCCCAATTGTAAGCGGCGATCGCAAGTTTTGGATCCCGAGGGAACATATTTAAAAGAACGCGGAAATACCTTCCGGCGGCTTCCGATGATTTAGCGAGATCCGCGCGGTCGTCGCACGGACTTGCCATGTGAGTGGTGACTTTTCCTTTTTCGTTGGTCACCGGAATCAGTTGTTCGATTTTCAAGCCAAAGCGTGAGTCGGTCGCAGTCGACGGCATAAACTGCCAAGGGCCAACTGCTTTCGCGGAAGAAATTTGCACTGGGTATCCCTCTTCAATGAAGAACGTAGATTCGATGAGAGTGATAAACGAAAACTCCGCGGGAACTCGGCTCGCTTTTAATCCTTTGATAACGACGTCGCGATTAGGAATATAATTTGTCGCAAACGCTTTGAATCGACGCGACTCCTGCCACTCTTTTACTTTTTTCGCGACCAGTGGATTTTTTCGGTCCTTGGCCCACGACTTTGTCACGCGGTCGGAGAGGTCTACCGGAACCATCCATCCTGTTAAACCCGCGTTCTTGTTTTGCGGAGTTTCTATATTTGGTGCCGGGACAAGCGGTTGCTGTTCGTCGAGGAAGAAACCGTCGTCTTCGCCCTCTTCCGGTTCAGCTGGAGCTGAAGGCGCCGGAGCTTGCGGCGCAGGACCATTTGACGGAGTGCTAGGAGCACTTGAGGGTTTTGGTGCTGGCGCTGCCGTTTTTGGTGTTTTCTTCTGGCGAACTAAAATGAAAACTCGTTCGTTGCTCTCGGGAAGAATGCCGAGCATTCCAGGAACAGTCGCGGCAATCTCAATAAATAATTCGCCGCGCGTGGTGTTTCCGATCATGCGTCCTTCGAGATCACGGTACGTTTCGGTACCTTTACAGTTCAGTTTAAGTGGTTCGTCGAGATCGTTGGTCTCGACCAGTCGGCCGGAAGGACAAATCGATGGATCGCCCATTTCGAGATCAAAGCCCGATGGACCCCAAGCAACTTCGAAAGATTGCAAACGACCATAGCGAGTGGTTTTGAAATCTGTAGCCAGCCGCTTAAGATGAACCTGGTCTAACTTTTCCTGTTTTACTGATCGAACAATAATCGAGACCTCTTGGTTGCGAAGAATGAATCCCGCTTTTGCTTTAGATCCATGGCGTTCTTTGAGGGACATCGTCGCAGTCGCGCATTGAAGGCCTTTGGGCGACTCGGGAGGCAAATCTAAGGTTACGCGACGACAGAGAAGAGCCATGTCGAAGGAGCTTTGCTCGCCGTTCGCGGTTTTGCCTGTGATAGATTTGTACCGAACATCTGGATTGGCGGCCGTCCCTTTGTTTGCAACGTCTTTGTCGGTGAAATCAAATGATAGTTTTCCTGAATCTCGGAGGTTAACAAGAACTCGGATGCGGCTAGCCGACTCCTCGATTCGAGCTCCCAATATTTGGGCTGCGAGTTCGCGATCTTCTTTTTCTAAATTTTCAGGTCCTGCCTCTTGACCCGCTTCTGGGCCGGCGTCCCGTCTTGGGGAGTCTTGAATTAATTCTTGTTTCAGTCGATCGAGGGCTTGATCGTCGCCGGCTCCGGTATGCGAACGGCCAGATTTGTCTTTGTATCCAGTTGTATTGGATTGTTCGTGAAATTGCTGAGCCTTAGGGGCGGGAGCACACGCCGAGACTGCAAGCGTGGCGAGTCCAGACGCAAGTACAACTACAGTCGCAACGACGGATTTCAGCTTCCGCCTCGGCAGTTCTGTTGGTTTATGTTTGTATGGCTCACGTGGCATACGTCCCTCACCGGATTCTTAGTGCAAGGCATGGGCGCGGTCCTTAAAGGGTGCCATCGAAAGAATCGCTAAGTTTCGGTTTTACCAGGCAAAAGCGAAAGTCTGGAAAGGGTGCCGGAAGTCGCTTTAATTCGGTTTGGCGAGTATTTCCCGCAGTGCCGATATATTGAGCAACATTGAAAGGAGTTCGCGATGACAAAAACTGGCGTTATCAGCTGGCAAAAGCGCCGTTTCTTGACTGCGCGGCGGGAGAGGTGAAAAGTGCGTCGCTAGAAGAGATCAACCGTGAGGCAATATGACCGAAGCCAGTTCCCCCAAAAAAACTCCGTTGGCGGATGAGCATGTCCGTTTGGGCGCGCGCATGGTGGACTTTGCTGGCTGGTGGATGCCGGTTCAATATCGAGGTCTGAAGGAAGAGCATCTCAGCTGTCGGACTGGAGTTGGCCTTTTTGATGTTTCGCACATGGGTGAGTTTCGCGTTCGCGGACCGAAGTCGCTTGAAACTCTTCAATGGATAACCACCAATGATGTTTCGAAACTTTCAGCAGGCGAAGCGCACTACTCGCTGTTTCCAAATCCGCAAGGTGGCTTGGTCGATGATCTGATCGTTTATTGCGTAAAGCCCGGCGAAGAGTACCTCTTGTGTGTCAACGCGGCGAATATCGAAAAAGATTTTGCGTTTGTCACAAGCAACAATCGCGGGGCTGAAATTTCGAACGAAAGTTCGGACTGGGGCCAAATCGCGGTCCAGGGCCCGAAAGCTTTGGTTCTGCTTGATCGAGTGTTTGAGGCTAGCGAAGTAAAGCCGTCAGCTATGAAGGCCTTCACACATCGTGCTTTCGCGTGGAACGGAACGAAAGTAATTTTAGCTCGAACCGGATATACGGGTGAAGAGGGAGCCGAAGTTTTTGTTCCGGCTTCAGTAGTGGTCAATTTGTGGCGCGAGTTTTTAGAAAAAGGCAAAGACCTAGGGGCCGAGCCGATTGGTCTTGGTGCTCGCGACACGCTTCGCACGGAAATGAAATATTCGCTCTATGGCCATGAAATCGATGACACCACAAACCCCTACGAGGCAGGACTTGGCTGGGTGATAAAGCCTGAGGCCAAAGACTTCATCGGTCGAGCGGCAATTGTCGCAGTAAAAGAAAAGGGTTTTTCGCGGAAGTTGATTGGGTTTGAGCTGACCGAGCGTGGAATTCCACGTCAGGGTTACACGCTGCTGTCCCCAACTGGGGGGAAAATCGGAGTATGCACGAGCGGGACGATGTCGCCCTCGACAGGTGCTTCGATCGGAATTGGCTATGTGAACACTGAATTTGCTGCAAATGGAACAGAGATCGCCGTAGATATTCGCGGGAAAGCCGTGAAGGCGAAAGTGCGACCGACGCCATTTGTGACGACTTCGTTAACTACGAAATGAAATTTTAATTTTTGAAATCAGGAGGATCAGAGATGTCGAACTATCAATTGCCAGAAGATTTTTACTACACAAAAGACCACGAGTGGGCACAGGTTGATGAAAACATCGTGACCATTGGAGTTACGGAATTTGCGCAGGAGCAACTTGGCGAGATCGTCTATCTCGATCTTCCAGAAGAAGGCGCAAAATACTCACAAGGTGAAAGCTTTGGCGTCGTCGAATCGGTGAAAGCAGCGAGCGACTTGTATGCTCCCGTTTCGGGAACTGTCATCGAAGTAAATCAGTCGTTGATCGAAGACCCATCAGGTCTTAACGATGACCCGATGAACACCGGCTGGTTGATTCGAATCGAAATGGAAACCGAAAAAGAATTGGCGAATATCATGCGCGCGCCAGATTATCGTAAGTTGATTTCGAAGTAGCGAAAAACGGCTCTGAAACCGGTTCTGAGAGACATTCAGCGCCTGAACAGTCACTTTTAAAAGCGGTCCCGACGGGCCGCTTTTTCTTTAGAGCTAAAATACTGGCACCACAGATGGCCGCAGGTCTCTCTTTCTGTTGCCGTTCCTTTGCCTGGCTATTGCCCGGATATTGCCCGGATATTGCTTGGTATGGGGCTTCGAACCTGTACGTGAGTGAACGGAGCCCTAACCATGACCAGAAAATCCAGCCTCATTCTATCGAGTCTTTTTTTATTCGGTGTGACTTCACTCAGTTCGGTCGTGGCGATAGCGAAATCGTCCGTGCTCCAAGAAATTAAAACATTTGATGGTCAGGTCATGCGTTGTGAATCGCGCGAGGATCTCGGGCGCATGGGCTATCAAGTTTCTTCTCTTTTGGGCGGGATTCGACCACCCAACTTGGAAGTGAAGTTGAATATCGTGACACTGAAGTGTGCCGAACGGGCCGGTATTTACCGGTTCGAACCCGCGGCTCTTGGTGCAAGGGTGCCGAATTCCCGCGATGGTTTTGTCGAATTCTCGAGCCTTGAGCTGGTCGCGTACACGCCGGATTTAAAAGTATTGCGATCTCTGCCAATCGATCTTCGGTCTTCGTCACATTCTCTTGTTGTGCAAGCGCCGGCGAGTGGATTTGCTGGCCTGTTACCTCGCAACGTAAACGGCAACGGCGAGCGCCAGGTCGTTTTAATGGCATTGGTTCGCGGGCAGGCATTGATGGGTCAAACTTCCACCGGCAAAGTCATGCATCGCGCTCAGGCCGCTTTAGGTACCTACGGGTTAAAGCTTTCCGAGTCCGCTGGAACATTGCGCATCGGCGGTCGACGCCTTGGAAATGTGGCCACAACTATCGAGGGACGGACGTTCGGACCTTGATTTTTCTCATCGAATAGGTGAATCATTTCCCGATCGCTTGCCCAGGTGGTGAAATTGGTAGACACGCGGGTCTTAGAAGCCCGTGCCGTAAGGTGTGTAGGTTCAAGTCCTATCCTGGGCACCAACTAAAATAAAAAGACCTCCCCATGGGGAGGTCTTTTTATTTTAGTTGGTTGTTGGTGTCGCTTCGGCTTGGCGACCCTCCGCAGGAGGGCCCCGCCAAGAGCCTACGTCTCGGGTGAGCCTCGCTCCTTCGAAGCTCTCACCCTCGTTCCGTGCAGTGGCGCGGAAAGATTTTTCGATAAAAAGGCTGGGTATGAGCGAGCTTGTTCGTTTTTCTATCTGTCAAAACTTCTAGCCAATAAAGCGAGTCACCAAGTTTCGCGAGGAGTCGCTACGCATAATTTTTTCGGTCGAGCCACGACGGGGAAAAGAAACGGCACCGCTCATGATGAACGAGGCCTTCGGTCAAATCACTGCCAGTGATCGCAGAGGTTTTGGTCTTCTAAGGTTTAGATTCCAGTTCGTAGGTACAATCTAATGTGGAGCTAGGAGATTCATAATAGATTTGCTTGTACTGAATGTTTGAAATTCCAGATTGAAAAATTAATTCTTTAGAATTTCTGATTATATTACTTTCATAGGTATCAAATTTCACTCCGCTAGCTGTAGTTGTGCTTCTGAGTCCTCGGTAATTCTCCAGAATTGGGAACATTGCAAAAAAAACTTCACCTGCGCCCATATTGCTATCGAGGCCCTCAAAATAAACTTCATCTATTTTGCCATCCTTATCGAAATACCAACCTAATCTAGCATTAGCCGAACCAAGACCTGTCCGGCATGCTTTCAATTTATATGGAAGGTATCGAACTGTAAGTGCGCCTAAAGTCGAATCAGGATCAAAAAGATTCGGCACTTCAACAGCATATGTCGTCAACGAAAGGGCAGATAGCAGAAAAAATATAATAACTCTCATAGATCTATAGTCTCCCTGGAAGGCCACTATTTATAACAGACAGTTAATTAAAATTCGCCTGTAGTGTTTTAGACAAAGTGACGAAATGCGCACTCCTAAACCTGGAGTCAAACCAGGCCGGCTTCCGGCGCTCGACAGACGGGCGCGCACGGGCAATCTTCGGCGCTTCAATTCTTCCGTTTAGGTGACCGCCTCGGTGGCATTGTTTTGTAGACACCAAATTTTTTGTTTTTTAACATCACTTTGTGAAAATAATCCGAGCTCAGTCAGAGTCTATTGAAAACATCAATATTCTGATTCAAAAATCAAAGTCATTTTGGAATTATCCGAAGTCATATCTAGAAGCGGCAATTCCGTTACTTATGGTAGATGAGTCCTATTTAAATGAAAATACCGCATTTGAAATTCGGATGAGTGAAGACCTTGTCGGCTTTTTCGCTTTTGCATTGAAGGGCACAGAAGTGTATTTAGACCATCTTTGGATTGAGCCTTCTAAAATCAATCTGGGAATTGGCCGGCATGCACTCCTATTCACAGAGATTTATGCTCGAGAAAACTGTTGGTTAGAGTTGTTCACATGTCCAGATCCTCCTGCGGAGGGATTTTATGCGCGAAATGGTTTTTTAGATACAGGTCAAAGAAGTCCCTCCCGCATAGATGGAGGACCTCAGTTTTCAGTTTTTCGTAGGAAATTTGGAAACGGAGATCTGAATGTACGTACCTAGTTTTTATCGCGAACAGAGAACAACTTTAATTTATGAACTCATCTTGGAAGTTGGATTTGCGACGGTACTTACTGAAGGTAACACGGATCTGATAAGCCACCTTCCTGTGCAGTTGCTGTTTGATGATATGGGCCGCCCAGAGCTGCTGACCCACTGTGCTCGCGCCAATCCTCATTGGCGCGACCTGGAAAAGAGAAGGCGTGCTAAAGCTATATTTATTGGTCCTCATGCTTACATTTCACCTTCTTGGTATCCGCCAGCCAAAGACAACGTACCAACTTGGAATTATGCCGTAGTACACTCAAAAGGAAATGTCGAAATAATTGAAGATCCTAGTGGCATCACTGATTGTATGGCAAAGTTTGTCAATCATTTCGAAAACGTAAATAAAACTGGATGGGAATTACCCTTAGAAGAACGTGCGATCGACGAGCTAATGAAGGGCATCGTAGTTTTTAAAATCAAGGATATTGAATTCGAAGCAAAGTTTAAACTGAGTCAAAAACAAGATCCATCCACCAGGGACAAGGTCATTCAAAAACTAGAAGCGAAATCTGATTCTTCGAGCCTTGTGAACTATATGAAAAAAGCTTTTTCAAATGATTAACGGCATCCTGCTGGTCACACGAACAGCCTATGATAAATAATTTCAATCTCGATCAAGTTCATTTTCGAATCTTAAATGCAAGCGATAGCATTGTTGAGATCAATGCTTTATTGAAGGCGGCATACAAGCCACTCGCAGATGCAGGAATGCGATACGCAGCCTCTCATGAAGATGTGGATGCAACCCTTAGAAACATTAAAGACGGCGAATGTCATCTTGGACTATTTGCTCAGAAAATTGTCTCATGTGCAGTGCTGCGAATTCCCAACCAGGTTGAAAAGAGCGGGTGGAAATCCAAAGGTCCCAATTGGTACAAATCACCAGGAACGACTACCTTCGGACGTTTTGCGGTATCACCTGCATTGCAGAGCATGGGCCTTGGAGCAAAAATGATGGATGTCTTGGAATGTCGTGCTAGAGAGTTGGGTTTTAAAGAGCTAGCACTCGATACATCGGAACACGCAAATCATCTAATAAAGATGTATGAACGTAGGGCCTATCGATTTATTGAATATCATCAATGGGAAATTACTAACTATCGAAGTGTAGTCATGAGCAAAACACTTTAGGTCCACTACGATTTGGTCATGCCACGATCAGGATTTCAAAGGAAACGCGATGGATGTTTTTCTTGAGAAAAACGATCCGCTCGGAAAAACCGTCAGAGCCCGCGTGAAGCAATGCGCCACCTCTGCGGAAGTAAAAAATCCACCGTTTGCGACGGTTGTGACTCCAGCGAAGGCTGTAACGCCGTGTGGAACGAACGCACCCAGTAACCTTCGAATTCTTTGTCGCACGCACAATCTAATGGTGGCGGAGCAGACTTTCGGGCGTGAAAAGATCGAGGCCTTTCGACGGCGAATGTGATCAAAGTCCGATGGTCAGAATGCCACAGCAATCTTGAACTCGCGCCGCCTTCGAACCGTTGGATTAAGTCAGTTTAATCGGTTTGCTTGGCAAAGAACTCTGGCCGAGTCACCGGCCAGACCTAAGCCCGTTGATATTATTCCAGGTTTCGCCGATCAACTGACCGGGGGGGTGGGGGATGGCGAGGAACCGGGCCGTCGTAGCGATTTTATTTATTGCTGCTTTCGCCGAGATATTTTCGACATCAGTCGCCATCGCCTCGTGTCCAGATGGTTTTGCAGAACTCGGATCGGGTAATGCCGGTGATCGCGGCCAGTTTATTTCGCCTGTTTTTGGATCTTACGGCGAAGTCATACTAAGGAAACTTATTCCTGTAGGTGACGAGCGAGTCGTTGTCTTCATAAATTATCCAGGACTTCGGGCATCTTCTGCCGATCTTGAGATTCACTAAAAACGCCAAGTCGGTGAACAGATCAAAATTTATAGGCCCAACGAACTAGAATCAATTGAAAACCTCGGATCGATTAACTGCCACGGCTACGCGTGTGCAGTCTCGAATATTCCCGGATTACCAAATTCTTGGGTCAGAGGTGATGCCACGGAAGTTACAGAAGGAACCAACGCTTTGCGGGCGATTTTAAAGACCTACTTTCGCAAAATTGACGAGGTAGAGGCGCCTTTGTTAAGCGAGTTTTTAACTAAAAATGGTTCCGCTCGAGACCAAGACTTTATTACGTTTATTGACCAAAACGGCGTGTTTATTCATTCCGGAATTCTAATACCCAATCCGGATCCCAATTCGAAAGGTTTCTGGGTGCGATCTAAATATGCAGCAAATGGAACCTTTGACGCGCCAGTATCGGCGATAATGAAACTCTATCCTTACACACGATTACAAATTTGGAGACGCCAGCCGTGACGTGTGAAGCGAAGGTAAGCAGACTCGTAGTGCGCTTCACATTTCAAAAGACTTCCCGTAAGAAAATCGAAGTCAGTTTTTGTCCTATTTACTGTTCTTGTAAACAGTATGCCCATGTTCACCGTATACCCACTCTTAAAGAGTTCAGAGTGGGCACCAATATTAAATACCATTGAACAAGAAATCAATTTGTCTGTGGTTCGGCGACAAATGCACAATTTTCGAGTAACAGGTCTTCCACTGCGAACGTATCGACTCGCGAAAGCAGTGAGCCGGAATCACCTTGAACAGATAAAGTGGAGATCAACTCGCTCGTATCTTTGGGATCAACAGGCGCGTAGCGATAGAGATTGAGCTCGGCTGGATCGAAGTCATAAGGCAAGGTCTGCGTCGGGAAAAACCGCTGACCGCCGAACTCATCCGTCAAAACAACCGTCAGAGTCGCATCCGGCGAAAGCACGCCGTCATAGTCGGCTTCGCCCACGACGACGAGACTGTTCGCCGTTCCAGGAACTGCCGGATCCATCGCTTTCGCCGCACAGGAGAAAATTTCGACTAAGCCCACGTCGCCACCGCCGATCACTCCACCGCGTGCCGCTGGCGCATTCGAAGCAAACACCGAGGTTCCTGCCGCCACTAACAAACTCAAAGCAAAACTAGATTTTTTCATAAATTCCTATTTTCATATTCCGATTTCATGAGATTACGTTTCTGTTCCGACGGGAAAACACGTCTGTTCGCCCCTTCGTTAAAACCAGTTATCATTCGCGAAACCTTCGAAACGAAGATTTATTTACTCTGAAATTTGGCAAAACTGAGAGCGTTACTCTCTATTCTCTCCCTTTTTCCTAGGTAAGAGAATATGGTCCCGTTCCGCAGCAAAAACTTTCAAAGGGGCCGACCTGTGGCACGTCAAGATGACCCAAACATATATTCGTTCAAGCTCTATTCTCGATATGTCGGTCTTCGCATCAAACAGGAAAAATCGCGAGTCGGCCGCGGCGTCACTAAGAGTTTGGCCGATTATATTCCATGCCATACGACGTTTGTTTCTCAGGTCGTCAACGGGAAAGCCCATTTCTCGGTAGAGCAAGGGTTGGCCTTTGCACGATTCTTCAAAATGTCTGCTGCGGAAGCAGAGTACTTCGTGGAGTTAATTTTACTAGAACGTGCTGCCGACACGGCTACTCGAAAATTTTTTGAACTGCGTCTTCGCCGCCTTCGTGATTCACACAGTGACCTCAAGGAGCGCTGGAAAGAAAACAGTGATTCTCTTTTTGAGGGTGAATCCATTTACTTTAACTCTTGGCTCTATCAGGCGGTTCATCTGGTACTTCAACTAGAAGGGCGACACACCGCAGATTCTATTGCGCGATACTTTGGACTTTCCGAAACCTCAGTCCAAGAGACACTCGAAAGACTGGAAAGTATGAAGCTAGTCCTGAAGCAAGGTTCGGCATGGTCAACAACAGCTCACTTTTTACATCTCGGAAAAGAATCGCCCGTGATCGGAAATTTTCATTCTCAGTGGCGCCAACGTGCAATTCAGAACTTCATGGAAAATCACCGTTCTAAAGGATTTCATTACTCAGGTGGCGTGACGTGCTCGGCAACCGAGGAACCTGAAGTTCGCGCCGTGTTCGTGGAAGCGCTCGATCAGATAATGAAAATAATTAGGCCAGCACCTTCTGAATCGGCCTTCGCAATTGGCGTCGACTTCTATCCGCTCGCAAAAAGATGATGCAATTTGTATCGTCGGTGGCCGGTCAGATGAAGAGTTCGAAAAAACTGTTCGAACTGTCTTTTCGAACTCTTCGTACAAACCGGATGTCCAAAAATAAATTTGAACCTACCAATTGGGCGTATCTGGAGAACACTTAGCTATCCGTTCACAGATCGTTCACTAAAACGACCACATCCACGAGACCTTCGGATTAAACTTTTCTCGAAGGTCGCGGTTGAACTGAATACCGGCATCCGCTTTCAGATTGTCGGCTTTGGAATTGGCAAGAATGTTTAAGCCGAAGAGTCCCCAGAAAGTTCCATGTCCTACCTCGTTTGGGCCTCGTATGAGGGCGTAGATCGCGCCACCGAAAAGGACTGAGGCTGCAATTCTCCATCGTTCGGACCGCCTTAAAATGTCGCCTGCCGCTGGTGAAACTGATTCGATGACGGGACGGAAAGATTCCGTGGTGTAGCGTTCCCGCGTGTTGCCTAAAACGATCAGGCCGCCACCATCCCACGCGGACTCGCTCATCGTATATTTGCCAATTTCACGTTCGGCTTCGACGCCCTTAAGGCTGAAGTCAGGCAATTGGCCACTGTGTGTTGCACAGCCTGAAGTTAAAAATGTCACGAGAAGTAGGATGCCGAATACAACGTGTTTCATATGCCAAGCATGTACGGGGCGCCACCTTTCAGGCAAGTTAAGTATGTAGCCATTTGGATGCTATTGCGCCTTCGCACCTAGGTCCAGTGCGGACCTCGTCGGTCAAACATCTATTCAGCCGGCCTTTCGCCGTGGTCAGCGGTCTGGACCTTAGAAACTTCAGAGCTCGGCCGATAACAACATATGAACTTTTCGGCAATATTCGGTCTGCTGTTATCGCTGGTTGTATTCTTTGGTGCGGCATTGACGTCGACGAAAGAATACAAAGTATTCCTCGATTATCATGCCGCACTGATTGTGTTTGGCGGAACAATCGCTGCATGTATGGTTTCATTCAACGGTGCCAGCGTCTTCAATATGGTAAAAGTCGTATTTAAGCGAGTATTGCGAAACGACGTGGATCGCTACGAAAGCCTCATCAAGGAAGTCGTCGAAGTAGCAAAAGCTTATCGCGACAATCCAAATGTCCTCGGGGAAAAGTCAAAAGCCATTAAAAACCATTTTTTTAAAGAGGCGCTAGAACTCATGGCTGCCGGTGGTTTGGATGCCAAAGATCTCGATATGATCCTCGCCAAACGAGCTTCGACTCACTTTCATCGGTACGAACAAGAGGCGGAGATGTTTAAAACGATGGCTAAGTTTCCGCCAGCATTCGGACTTCTAGGTGCCGTCATGGGCATCGTTGCAATGATGCAAGGTCTTGGTTCATCGGATGCGATTAAATCTGTCGGCCCCTCTTTGGCGGTCGCTCTGGTGGCAACGCTTTACGGAATCGCTGTAGCGAACTTTCTATTTTTGCCACTGGGTGAGCATCTCACAAAACTGACGAAGATGGATTACACGCTTCGCATGATGGTCATTGAAGGAATAAAGTTAATCCGTCTAAAAAAGCATCCGCTTTTGGTCGAAGAATCATTGAAGTCTTACCTGCTTCCGTCGGAGCGTTTGGTAATGAAGAAAGCAGCCTAATCGATGGGTGCCGAGCAGCTTCATGATCATGATGACGAAGATGTTGCGGTGAGCACCGCGCCTCCGTCTTCCCACAAGGCGGAAGAAGGCGAAGGCCCTTGGTTGGTCTCCTATGCAGACTTGATGACTCTTTTGATGGGCTTTTTTGCGCTGATGCTTAGCTTTTCGAAGTTTGATGACAGCAAGTTTGATGCGATGAGGGAAGAGTCCTCCAAACTTTTCGGCGGAGAATACGTCAAGCCATTCGAAGATCTAAAACGTGAGCTGCAGCTTGTTATCGAAGCGAAAGGTCTTGCAGACCAAGTGACAATCGAGGCAACGACAAAGGGTGTCGGCATCACGTTTCGAGGCACCGTTTTTTTTGATATTGGTCTTGTGAATCCCCGCTCGGAAGCGATCGCTTTGATCAATGAGCTAGTTCCTGTAATCAAGAAAGAAGCCGCCGGTTTCTACATTTTGACAGAAGGACACACGGACGACACTCCTATCACTCAAGGAGTGATCTCGTCCAATTGGGAGTTGTCAGCTCTTCGGGCAAGCAGTATCACTCGAATTTTTGAAAGCGCCGGATTTGATCGCGCAAAGTTGATGGCGATCGGATGGTCCGACACCAAGCCCTTGGTTGAAAACCGAACCGCTGATGGCGAACCAATTTTTGAAAATCAGTCGCAAAATCGCCGCGTGGTTATTCAAATCCTGCGTTCTGCGCCTCTCGACTAGGTTTCGTCGACATTAAAATAATTTTCTTCCAGATGTTGCAGAAGTTCTCGAACTGTTGATGAGGCATCGACGCCTTCATCGTAGCTTGAAAATGTGAATCCACCTATTGCATGTCGATTGATTTCTTCTAAGTACCTATCAACGGCCGCTTTGTTTTCATCGATGAATTCTTCAATATTTTCATTCTCGTCACCGAAGAAAAATCGAACACCTGTTCCCTTGAGCCTGTCGCCGTAGGCGAAAGCCTCGAGGATAGGGTCGCTGTTTTTGGCCGCGTCTTGAATGAAGTCGTTCATTTTTTTTGTTCGAAGGCGATCGTCTCGGATTGAATTAATACGATCCGCAGCCTTTGGGTCGAACGCGGCAAAAAACGTAATCGAGAGTTCCAGTGGAGCTCCGTCGAAATCATCAAGGGGAAGACCTGTCACAAGGCCAAGAGTGCCTTCTAGGTTCAATTCGTTTTTCATAGCCTATTAACCTCACGGATCTTTTAAAACAGTAGCTTTACCGATGGCAAGCACGCTGGAGGGAGAGCTTGAGGAAAGAAAGTAAATCGTTTGCTCATTTAACTTTGATCGAACTTGAACTTTTTCACCAAGGGCGGCTTCGGATAGGAACTCGATCCCGAATTCAAACGGTTTGAAACCACTATTCCTAGAGACCGATATTCCATACTTATCGAGATGCGGCTCGGCCCAACGAAGATAAACAGAGTTATTAAGATGATTGTTATGATCAATATCTTGACTCGCGACGATGCAGTCGGTGACAGGATCATCAGCTAGAAATGTCGGTAGCTCGGGTCGTCGAGTGATTTTGAGATCAAATATGTGTGTCGGGCTTCTGCCTCGGAGTCGTTCTCGTGCGTCCCGAGGAGGGATGGCGATTCGACGTTTGGTTCGATCAAATAAGACGAAAGCATGCTTGGCCTCAACGATCGGAATGCCGTCGTCGGAAATTCGATACTCGCGAATTAATATTCCATTGTCGAGCGTCGCGACCCATGTTTCAAGTTTGATGATTGTACCCGCAGGGACTGATTGAAGGATTCGGAGCTTCGTGGATAGAACGACCCATCCACAATCTCGATTAGGATCAAAGCCCCGGTAGATTCCAAGCTTGCACCCATGTTCCGTCGCCAAATTTCCGATGGCCAAAGAGATCCCGGAGAACGATAAGCCATTTGGGAATGACTGAAGCGATTCGAGATGGAGATGATCATCTGGGGGCGAAAATTTCACTCCTTCTAGATGCGTTGAATTGCGGATAGCAGTCAACATTCACTTTGTAAGTGGCTAAGATCCGGACATGGAGGAGCGTTTGGCCGTGCGAGTTTGTTCAATCTGTCAGGATGTCGACGGGCAGGCGCGAGTTACGCTTTCGCGCGAACCAGTTAGAACTTATTGGAAGTGCGAGCCATGCAATTTCATCGAAGTGGATACCTTAGACCACCTATCGTCCAAAGAGGAATCCGAATTTTATCTCCACCATCAAAACTGCGTTGATGATCCACGTTACAGAAAATACGCGAGCGCTGTAGCGGTCGAAGCGATTCGTCGTTTTGAACGGCGGGGCTCTGCGGGGGGCTTGCTAGCGGACAAAGCTTTGGATTTTGGCTGTGGACCTGGGCCAGTTGTTGCCAGCCTCCTGAGGGAGCACGGGGTTCCTTCAGATGAATACGATCCGGTTTTTTTTCCAGATGGAATTCGGGAAAAGGCCTATGGTTTGATCGTCGCCTGTGAGGTGGTCGAGCACTTTCGGCAGCCAAAGGCCGAGTTTTCAAAAGTGTATGAGCTTTTGCGTCCGGGCGGATGGTTTGTAGTTCAAACCGAGCGTCTTGATTTCGTTTCAAGTTTTGAAGACTGGTACTATCGAAAAGATCTCACTCATGTCGCATTCTATTCGGACCAAACTTTTCGAAGACTTGGCCTTGAGCTTGGATTCGATAAAGTCGAGATTGTTGACCGGAAACTTGTCAGCCTGAGGCGCCCGTACTAACGCGGCGTTTTACTGCTAGGGAATTTGGATACAATTTGTTTCAATCATTGAAATGAAGGCGGCGGAGTGGCTTTTGATTTTGGTTCAATTGAATATTTAGCGGACGGTTCACATCGGCAAAAGCGTGCCTACCTCGCGCTTCGGGAGCTGGATCTCTTTACTTCGCTCGCGCAGTGGACCGGTGATGAAATGGAGTTAGGTAGCGGTTCGGCCTTGGCGGGCAGTATTCCGCTGGATCTTGGTGTTGCCGAAAGCGATTTGGACATCGTCACTTTTTCGACGGACCTCAAACAGACGGCTACCCTTTTTCGAGAAAAGTTCTCTGCTAGGCAGAACTTTTCCTCTTCGCGAGGCATTGTTCTAGGCGCGGCGACCCTAGTAACCCGCTTTGATTTTGGCGGCGAGTCTTTTGAGATATTCACGCAGAACGTGCCGCTTCCGCTGCAAAACGCAATCGTCCACATGCTGGTCGAAGAGAGATTGCTACTATTGGGCGGTTTGAAATTTCGAGAAAAAATCATGGCACTTCGCGAGCAGGGCGAAAAAACAGAACCGGCTTTTGGCAAAGTGCTGGGACTTGAGGAGCCCTATCGTGAATTGCTTCAATTGGAAGAACTAAGCGACAGTGAGTTACGGTTGAAATTTTCCAATCGATTTTAGGTTGCTAGGATTTTACTTTATCGGCGCACTCTTTCCTGCGCTTAAGATTTCATCTGACAGCGGCGTTCCTTTTACGATCCGCGAAAGAATCAAGCTGCCGATCGCCGTTGAGATTGCTCGAATCGCTTGATCGCGGCGTAAACCCCGTTTTTCGAGGTCGAAAATTCTTTCTTCTAAATGGCGAACTAGAAGGCCGCGGGTTCTGTGGCTTTGTTTTGGCAGCTCACTAGCAAGCGCCGCGAGGACGCAGCCGTTTTCGGGCTGATCCCGATGGGAGGCCGAAAGGTAGTGCTCTAGGGTGAAAGCTGATTCAAGATTTTCTCTGTTGCCATTGAGGACGCTTGAAAGCGTCAAGGCTACCAATTCCTCCTTCGATTTAAAGTGGGAATAAAATCCGCCAGCCGTCAGCCCAGCTTCGCCCATAATTTGGTCGACGCCGGTAGCAGCAATCCCTTTTTTTCGGAAAAGCTTGGCGGCACTTCGAAGTATCCGGTCGCGGGATTCAAGCTTTCTCTCGGACCGCGAATTCATGTTCGCCTCACTTTTTCGTGAACAAGAAGGTCGCAGAGAATTTTCCCCATCGCTTCGTTTGCGACGTGCGTGCCGTGATCAACAGAATAAAAATCGCCACTGAAACCAAGTGCGATGACCTTCTGATGCGCGGCCTTCGCCGCGGTTAGCGGGAAGACGCCATCAACCGCGCCGTGGATCGCATGGACGGAAGGTGCATGTGGCAATCCGTTCAAGAGCGGTCCAAAATAATCCGTGCGATAGCCCGTCCCGATTCCGATGAGGGTCCGAACATTTTTAAGGTGTTGGGCTAAGTAGGGCGCTAGGAACCCTCCTTGCGAGAAGCCCACCAAAGCTTTTGGGACGTCCTCATAACCAAGTTCGGCCACCAAAGATTTTATTCCATTGACGGCAGTGTCAGGCGAAATCACCATTTTCTGCCGTGAATCGTCGAAGAAATACCAAGCGTAAGCTTCGCGCCAGCCGTCTTCCGTTTTCACTGGAACTGGAAATGGACCATTTGGAATAAGTGCCGACGTTTCAGCGAGAGGCTGGGGATAGCCTTCTGGAAAAAGACGCCGCGTGAAGCTGCCACCGTGATCGGCATACCCGTGCAGAAAGATGGTTAGCATCTTTGGTGTTGAAACTTCTAAGTGTCGGTAGCCAACTGGTAGGTTTGCCGGGACACCCTTTTTGACATGGAGAGGCAAGCTAGACATCGAGTTCCTATTCATATTACGATAGTAATATGAATAGGAAGAAGGCGGAAGAGAAATCAGAGCTTATAAATGATCGGGGCAAGAGCGATGCGCGCAATGAGCGCGGCGATCAGAAGACCAGTCTAAAGGCGGCAATTATGTCGCTTTGGAATTTTTGGCCTCCTTTTCTTGGATCCGGAATTGTGATCGAGAAAGTGGAGGGCGGCTATGGCCGAGACGGCTGGAAGGCGATCGACATAAAGCTAAAGCTGAGGTTTTGGAACTCAAATTACGTTGGTACTCAGTTTGGTGGATCGCTGTTTGCTATGACGGATCCGTTTTTGATGGTGATGCTGGTGCGAAGGCTAGGGCGAGAATATATTGTTTGGGATAAATCGTCGTCGATTCGGTTCCGTCGACCAGGGACCAGCGACTGCCGCGCTCATTTTGCGATCACCGACGCCGAACTTGTCGCAATTAAGGCACGTGCCGACATTGAGGGGCAGTTTGATTGGCATCGAAAAATTGAAATTCGGGATATTGACCAGAAGGTCGTCGCAGAGGTGGATAAGGTTCTTTTTATCGCCACCCGCGATCACTATTTAAAAGGTAAGAAAAAGTCAGATTAAGGTTAGTGGCATTCGCAGCCTTCCGGGCCTCCGAGTAAGCATTTTAGAATTTTGCCATCAGCGCGCACTTGAAAATCTTGAACTCGGCCGTCCACGTCGGTTGCATGGCCAGCGGCGCCACCTTTGAATAGCGACTCGTCAAAGAGAAGTCCTAACTTGCGCTCGACCCTGATTGTTTTGCTTTCATTTCGCCATTTTTTAAAGTCTGAGGCTTGAGCTTTGGCAGCAGGAAGCGAAGCAATCACCGAGTTCACTCCCTTTTCGTCGATCTCGGAAATTTGCGCCATCAATTCGTTGGGCTTCGCAGAATCTAAAAGCAGCTCAATGATGCGCCGGGTTCCAGATTTTAGTTCGAGCTCCTCTTTTTGATGTAGGACCTCTTGTTTTTTGATTCGACCAAAGATTTTTTCTAGATCTAAAACCGTGAATTGATCTGATGGGTTTAAATCATTCAGACGGCGATCGTTCCAGCACCTTTCGATGGCCGAAAGCAAACTTTGGTCGACCTCCTCGTGGGGGGGAATCGGGGCCGTGTCTGTGGCTTCAGCCGGGAAATGAGGGGGGAGTGGGGTCGGTGTAGGCGTCTCTTTGGACGGAGCCTCCAATGCCGGCCGCGAAATGTCGTTCTCATTGGGCGCCTGAAAAGTCCTTCGGCCAAGCCAGGCGATGGCCAGCCCAAGAGCAATGATCGTGACCATTGCTTTACGCCAGGAGTTGGATTTTCGAGGTCGTAAATCGTAGGAGTCTGACACAGCCAGAAAGACTAGGGTCTTTTTATATTCTGAGCAATTCCGCACTTGTCCCCGCCGCCCGAAAAGGTTCCAATATCGTGTGTTCCAAAAACTTGAAGGAGAGACTCAAATGAAACTCAACATGAAGGGTGCGGTAGTCGTTGCTGCGTCTGCTTTAACCTCTGTAGCAATTTCGGGTTGCAAGTTTGTCGGCAATGCGAATCTTGAAAAAGATGAAGCTCGTGCCAATTATGCTTTGGGCTTAGAAATCGGCAGTAATTTGAAACAATTGAATGTCAAAGAAGATTCCGGAGCTATTCTTGCCGGCGTGGCCGATGCCTTGGAGGGCAAAGAGCCGCGGGTCGCTCGCGAAGAAATTCGTGCGGCCATCATGCGAATTCGCGAGGGCGGTTCGGCGAAGGCGAAAGAAGAGGGTGTTAAGTACTTGGAGACAAATAAAGCGAAATCCGGTGTAACGACCACGGCTTCGGGCCTTCAGTACGAAGTCGTCACAGCGGGTACTGGTGCGACTCCGGTCGACGGCGATGTTGTGAAGGTTCACTACAAAGGCACTTTGCTTGACGGGAAAGTTTTTGACTCTTCGATCGACCGCAAAGAACCAGCTGAGTTTCCGCTCGGTCAGATTATTAAAGGTTGGGACGAGGCACTGAAGTTAATGAAAGTTGGGGCGAAGTGGAAACTGACAATCCCGTCTGAGCTCGCTTACGCTGAGCGCGGCGCCGGCCCGATTCCGCCGAACAGTGTTTTGATCTTTGAGGTTGAGCTTCTCGATATCAAAAAAGGAGCAGGAGCGATGCCTCCAGGCCACTCGCACGGTGACGGCCACGATCACGGCGCTAATCCAGAGTCAGAAGACAAGACAAAGAAGCCCAAAAAAGGTAAGTAGTAGGCTGCCGCTGAAATTCGGCTGGCAGAACGAAAAAGGCGCTCATCCGAGCGCCTTTTTTATTGGACCGAACCGAATGACGTAGGACTGGGCGAATTGAAAGTTTCGACGCCTCCGCGAATCGCTCAGTACGGTCGCGCTTGAGGAAACTCAGCCAACAGTCCAATCCTAATTTTGATTGGGCTCAGCCAGCAGAATTGCGGTCGCCATGGGCCGACCGAGGAGGCTCTCGCGCGGTAGGCAGCCGGTACCCCCGCGAGGATGGCCAAATCGCTGAGCCAAGGGCGAAGCGCAGCGTGGGCCGGCGGCCCACGCGACAGCAACTGTCGCCCGCCCTCCGAGTCGGCCCGTGGTGGCCGTAATTCTAATCTATGGCGTCTATTTTTTCGATGGCGTCGGCGCCCGGGCGCTTCACGAAGTAAAGAATGATAATTCCGGCAAGGATTAATCCAGCTGTGATCAGTTCGGGCTGCTTCGCATGCGCAAGCATTGCTAGGCAGGCGATAACGCCTAAAGCGGGAACGAAATAGGGAACGTCAAACGCACCTTTCGGCGTGGGCTCGCGACGCTTCAAAACAATTAGTGCCGAGTTGACTAAAACGAAACATCCCAAAAGAAGGACGCTTGTCGATTTTGCGAGGGAAGAAATATCTCCGGACAGTGCCAGCCCGAGGAGAATAACGTAGAGAACTGCCACCGCGATGTGAGGAGTGGCGGTTTTCCCGTGAACTTTGCTTAAGAATGACGGCAATAATTTTTGTTTCGACATTCCGTAAAGCAATCTCGATCCCATGACGTAATTGAGTAGCGCCGTATTTGAAACCGCGAAGAGAGCCATGATCGAGTAGAGCTTTGACGGAAACCAAGGGGCAGCTGTTCGAACGACATCGACTAGCGGCTCTTTTGATTCAGCTAGTTGAGCCGCAGGAACAACGGAGACGGCAATCAAGCTAATCAAAACATAAATAATCGAGGCACCCGCAACAGCGAACAGAAGTCCCCGAGGAATTGTTCGCGCTGGATCTTTGACCTCTTCGCTGACATTCAAAACATCCTCGAAGCCGACAAAGGAATAGAAAGTAAGAACAGCGCCGCCGAGGATGAGGCTTGTTGTAATTAGTCCGTCGGGATTGGTGATAGGAACGCTCGCGTCAAAATAGTCCACACCGCCAAGATACGAGATGCCAAAAACGATGATAATCAGAAGTCCAGAGAGTTCGATCACAGTGCAAATGGAATTGGCCCACATTGACTCCCGAATCCCACGAAAAACAATGCCGGCGAGTAATGTGGCAAAGCCGACAATCAAAACCCAGAGGGGGATTGAAGGGAACATGCCCTGGAGATAGCCCGAGAAAACTCTGCTAGCGGTCGCCATTGACGTAAGTCCAGAGGCCAGCGCAGCGAGGCCAACAATGTAAGCGAGCCAAGTTTTTTTAAAAGCCCGCTGCGTGACGTAGGCCGCGCCTCCGGCGCGAGGAAATCGACTGCCCACGGCGGCGTAAGAGAGTCCCGTGAGTCCAGCTGCAATCATACTGGCCAGAAACGCCAACCAGATGGCGTTTCCCATCTGCCCAGCAGCTCGGCCAATGAGTCCGTAAATTCCGGCGCCAAGAATGTCGCCGATGCCATACAACGTCAGCGCAAGAAGGCCGATATGGCGTTTTAGTTGGGGCTCGCTAGATGTTTGGTCATGATGAACGACCCGTGAATCGATTTCCATGGGATTAAGAGTACCGAGTTGCAGACGCGAGGTCACGCAGAGTATCTTTTAGAATGAGAGACAAGACCGTGGGGCGAAATATGAAGCTGTTCGAAAGTCGAAGATGGCGATTCGTCAGTTTCAATGTCGAGAATCTTTTTCTCTACTTTGATGAGGCCCCCAATCGCGACATGTCGGCTATTAACGAAATAGAATGGCGCCAGCTTTCGCGGTCCACTGTGGACAATAAACCATTGAAACAAGTTCGCGAAATTGCGGCGACGGTCGAGGACTTGAATCCAGATTTTCTAATGCTAAGCGAGGTCGGAGGGCGGGAAAGCCTTGCCAATTTTTCGTCCTACTTCTTACGCGATCGATATATTCCCTATCTCATCGAAGGAAATTCGGATCGAGGAATTGATCTGGGCTTTTTGGTAAAACGCGATCTTCCGCTGAAGTACGACCTCATGTCCCACAAAAATCGCAAACTAGATTTCCTGTATCCACACGAGCGACTGACGAAGGAGACTGGCTACACTCACCTGCGAGCGGGACGGGTGACTTCGCACCGCTTCTCTCGCGATGTACTGGAGCTTCGCTGTTACGGAGCAAATGATGAGCGTCCCGAATTTATCATCATGCAGGTTCACCTCAAATCGCCGTTGGATCGCGACCGAATTGATCCTGGAGGTAAAGACCGACGGAGAGCCGAGCTAGAGATGCTGGTAAGAATTTACGGTGAAGTTCGCGCTGAGTATGGAAGTCCGCCGGTTCCGGTTTTGATTTCGGGTGATTTCAATGGGGCGATTTACGGAGCTCAGCCAGATGAGGAATTCCAAGCGATGCGTGAATCAGATTTGACCTGCTGTCTTGAGGCGGCCGGTGTTCCTCTTGATGAACGATTCACTTGGCTTCATACACACCCACGACGGCCGAATTTTCAGAAGCAGCTGGACTATGTTTTGATTTCGCCGGAGCTTCGTTCGCGCGTGAACAAAGAGGATACCTGGGTCTATCGTTTTAAGGATGAAAGCGGCATTTATAGGCAGATTCCTCGCAACCTCAATGAGAAAAAACTATTGCCGTCTGATCACTATCCAGTCGTATTGACGTTGAATTCAGCAATTTCACCAAGCGGCGAGAATCCCGATCGCGAATAAAATCTATGCGCTTTGGGGTTGGCGGAATCGGAAAACAAAATGACTCCTGAAATTTCGTCGATGGTCGCTTCCATCGCCATGAGATTCAGAATCTCCGATCCGTATCCGTCACCGCGGAAAATGGAATCTACGAAGACCAAGGAAATTCTGGCCAACCGACCAAACTGGGAATCCTCAAATTCACCGCTAAAAGCCGCCATGCCAATGGGCTTTTTACCGCTTTGACCGCTAATTTCAAAAATTAGAAGTCGACGCCGGTTAAGCCATTCAAGAGCTTCATCGCGCGCCCGGGTGTTTGTCTCTTTAGAAAACTGTTCGGCCCATGATGCGATTTGCTTTCGATCGGCCTCGGTGCAGCGGCGCAGAGAAAGCCGTTCAATTGTATCAATTGTAACATTAGTTCGCGCCAATGGTGTACGCCACCATGCTGTTTGGTGCGTCACGGTGCTAGAAGTGATTTTTAACGACTTAACAAAATCGGGTGTGGCGATCACGTGCTTGGGCTGAAAGCGTTGAAACATGAATTCACGCAATATGTTGTCGACTTGAGGATATTGCGACGGCAAATCTTGGAAGTCGATTTCTGGGCATGTCAACACGACTCGTTGAGACGGAAGCGCGACCCCCCAGATTCGTGAGGGTCTTTGCGCCGATTTCGTAGCGCCACGTCCGAGGGTGAACCAAAGACTCGCGGGATTTTTCGCTCCTGCATTAACTTTGGCAAGAGTCAGGACCTGATGCTGTACAGCTAGCCATCGGCGTCGATCGCTGCGATGAAAGGTGTACAGCAAGTCAACATGCTCCATGAGCTGGTCCAACCAGAGTCCGGGATGTGTGTGCCATTCGATGGGTTCCATCGACTTTCTTCTATTTCTTTAGGTTTGTCTTTGTCTAGGACGGGTTCAACTCGCTAGCCTTAAGATTATGGCAAAACGCAGAATTGGATTGATGACTGGTGGTGGCGACGCCCCAGGATTGAATGGAATTATTGAAGCGACAGTTAGAGCACTGGCCAATCACCCGATCGAACTTGTGGGAATTTGCGACGGCTTCGAAGGGATCTATGCGCGACGCACGGTCAGTCTTACGACTGCAGGCGTTTGGAACGCGCATACACATGCCGGAACACTTCTTGGAACGTCCAACAAAAGCAGCACAAAAGGCCGCGAACCAGAGTTTTTAAAAGCTTTTGCTGAATTGAAGCTGGATGGACTTATCGCAGCTGGTGGCGATGGAACTTTTGAAGGCCTTAGTCGCGTGCTTAAGGGTCTCAACTTAATCGGTGTGCCAAAGACGATCGACAACGACCTTCAGGGCACCGACGTTACGTTTGGTTTTGATACCGCATGTGCGGTCGTTGCTGAAGCGGTCGATGCGCTTCGTGCGACGGCGGATGCGCATCGGCGCGTTTTAGTTGTCGAAGCAATGGGTCGCACGGCGGGCTGGATCGCCTTAGGCGGGGGGCTTGCTTCCTATGCAGACGCGATCTTAGTTCCCGAACGCCCGTTTGACCGAGCTGCATTGAAAATGCATTTAACCAAACTTCAGAATGGTGGACGTCGTGGGGCAATGATTGTGGTGGGTGAAGGCGCACACGCGGTAGGAGAGTCCGCAAGAGTTGCATTCCGTGTCGAGGGAAGTCCACAGGCAGATCGATTCGGTGGAATCGCCGAGGAAATCGCTCGCTGGGTAGAAAGAGAAACGGGCTGGGAGTCTCGGCACGTTGTGCTTGGTCATTTGCAGCGATCTCGTCATCCAACGACTACCGATCGATTTATAACCGCATCGATGGGCGTTGAAATTTCGCGAATGGTTTTAGAAAACGCCTGGGGCCAAGCGGTGGTCGTACGCGGAGGTGTCGTGACGCGTGCGCCGCTTTCGGACCTGATGAAGCCGCCAAGGCTAGTTGATTCCGAGCATCGCTGGGTGAAGATCGCGCAGTCGCTGGGAATATTTATTTAGCTTATCAAGCCGTTAATGTGGGTCGCTAACGGCGAACCGCGAGAGTCGAATCGCGTTTGCTGGCGTAGCCTTCGCGAATTCGAAGCTCAAAGCCCGCATCGACTAACGCGCGCTTTAAGTTACCTGTGCAGGCATAGGTTGAAAGCACACACGACTGATTACAAGCCGTCGCGAGAAAATGATCCAAAAATTCTCGTGTCCAAAGTTCTGGCGTGGACTTACTGGAAAACGCATCAAAGGCAATACAATCAAATTTTCTCGTCATTTCTGTTTGCGGCGTGAGTGGTCCCGACAAAGTCCAAGATTTTTCCAGAAGCGCATTACCAATCGCCCTGCAAACGGTGTCGGGAGTAACAAGTTCAGATTTCATCGCGTCGCACGTTCGGCGCGCAATCTGGTCATAGATATCCGGAAGGACGAAAACATCTGGCGTCATAGTCGGTTTCAGCACCTTGGCAAGAGCCCAACTTTTAAATGAGGTGTTGAGTTCTTCGATCAGCTCGAAGCTTTTACCCCTAGGTACAGCACCAGACTTTAAAGCTAATGCAGCCGACAATATTTCGACGTAACCAAGGCCCAATCCCAAAGAAAAAACCGTTGGCTCCTTAATACCTAATTCATTTTGCGCGACCGCGAAGGCCGTGCCGTAAATGTAGACGGTCTCGTTAAAGGCTCCTCTTAGCGAGTGCATCGTTTCGCTCTCGCCAAGCCTAGCGGTGAGGCTTCCGTCGGCCGTTTCCACGAATTGGAACTGAAGGCCACCCGGTAAAAATGTCGCGGGTCCGACGTTTCTAGTATCAGAAAAAAATGGACTGACTGGTTCGGCCGCAGGCAAGCCCGCGCCGGAATGGCTGCCGGAATCAGGGCTAAGATGACCGTGGGTCTTGGGTGTGGACATACCTAGGGGTTTTGAATGTGTTAGCTCGGTCCATCAAGCTCTAAATGCAGGACTTCTTTATTGACACTCTGCTGCCTTAACGGCCAAGTTCGCCTCACGATGCTCAAAAACGAATTGCCGCGAAAACAGATCCCAGCCGAGTGGGAGGGGAAACCCTATCACCCGATCAGTTTGGACTACAAAACTCGCTTTGGCGGAAAGGTCGTGAAGGTCCCCGTGTCGATCGCAGATTCTTGCCCGAACCGCGATGGATTGAAGGGGATGAAGACCTGCATTTTTTGCGACGAACATGGAAGCTTCGCCTATGCGGATTCGCAAAAAGAAAGTTTGAAAGCGCAGATCGAACTTCACCGATCGAAAGTTGCCACTCGTTTTAATGCAGCAAAATTCTTGGTTTACTTTCAGGCTTACACCACAACTTTTACGGCATTGGCTCGACTGAAAGATGGCTTTGAATTGGCTCTGTCGTATCCCGACACTGTGGGCCTCGTCGTGGGTACGCGGCCAGATTGTCTGTCCGAAGCTGTGCTGCGCACGTGGCGAGAGTATTCGGAAAAAACATTCGTTGGCGTCGAAGTCGGGGTTCAAAGCTTTGATGACGATCAGTTGCTTTGGATGCGACGCGGGCACACCGGGGCGCAAGCGATTCGGGGGATCGAGCGAATCGCAAAAGAGTCAGGTGTAGATGTTGGCATTCACTTGATGTTTGGTTGGCCAACTGAAAACGATAAACAAATCATCGAAACGGCGAAGCTTTGCAATTCGCTCCCAATTTCGAATGTGAAACTTCATAACCTTCACGTGCTTGCAAAAACGCCGCTCGAAGACCTTTACCGTGATGGTTCGTTTGAACCGATCGAGCTTGATCTCTACGCTCATCGCGTCGCTGTTTTTTTGGATCACCTAGATCCGCGCATCGCTGTTCACCGCCTGGCGGCACTTTCAAATCGCTGGGACGAACTGGTTGCACCAGAATGGGTGCGCCACAAAATGAAAAGCTGGCAAGGGATGATCGATCGAATCAACGCCGCGGAATCTTTTCAAGGGCGCCTTTTTTAGGGCGCCTATTTCAAATCGTCGATCAGGTGTTGAATTGCGCCGGTGTGGTCGATGGTCCAAACATCAAGCACTGGGTCGGTGTCGAGATTCGCAGCTGCGACCATTTTAAATGTCGATTTAGTCGCGGTGCAATCCGGGCAAAAAGAAATCAGACGATCAAAATCGATCGACTTCACGTCTGTCATCGGACTTAAAATTATGGGCGCATCGGGCTTATAGCCCGGATCAGCTTTCGCTTTATCAATCGCGTCTTGTGCGCGCTGTGCCGCTAGCATGGTGATGGTTCGCATTTCCGGATTCCACTTTGATTCGCCCATTGAACCGCCAGTGGCACCATCCGTCGCTTCTTTGAACGAGGCTGCTTTCACGAAACCAAACGCATACAGTACACGTTTGGGCCAAAGTTCTAACGCCTTGAGATCGGTTGTGTAAAAACCATGTTCTTTAAAGAACTTCTGTTGTGCTTGAAAGACCAACTCAAGATCAGCACGAACAACGATTTGAATCGCCTTCAATTGTCGTTGCTTCGCCCAGCTTGCACCGCCGGTTACGCCCCAAATGACTCCGATCATTGTTAGAAGCACAATGACTGCGCCGATCACGTGGATGGATCTTCTGGCGCGTGATTCTGCTGCGGTTTCCGGCGCACTTTCCGGCCCCGCTTCAAAATCTGCGTGATCCGGTTGGTAATCTGGATGATTGGGATCTTTTGACGGCACGATCTTCATGTTTGAAAAGGATTAGCAGAGGTACAAGGGGGGCGCAAACGATGAGGCTTGAACGGAGTTTTCGTTTTTACCCGACCAAGGCCCTGTGAGTTTGAAGACGCTTCTCCCCATTCGAATCAAGGTTTAGCTAAAATAACGGGATATGACGCCTGGCTCCTCTGATTCAAATACGCGAAAACTTGGACTGGTACTTTCTGGAGGCGGAGCTCGGGGTGCCTATCAGGCGGGCGTGCTGCAAGGAATCGCCGAGGTAGCGGCGTCCGTCGGCGTCGCGAATCCCTTTCAGGTCATTACCGGAGTCAGCGCAGGGGCCGTTAACTCGGCCGTGATCGCAGCTCATCCTGGCGAATTTTCTGAGGCAACGAATCAACTAACGGAAAATTGGAAGACCATAACCGCCAAAGAGGTCTTCAGAACCGACGCGGTCACCGCGGGTCGCCTAGGCTTTAAGTTTCTGATCGATACGGCCTTGGGTGGAATGAAAGAAAAGAAGATGGCACGGTCCTTACTGGACACGTCTCCTCTTCGTGAATACCTGGCAAAACGAATTGAATTTGATAAAATCGATTCACGGTTTCGCGAGGATGGAATTCAAGCGCTAGCGTTGACGGCTATGAATTATACCAACTCTCATTCGATGACATTTGTGCAAAGCATGAAGCCCGCCGTGATGTGGGATCGATCTCGTCGGCGAAGTGTGAACGCGAAAATCGGTGTTGAACATGTGATGGCGTCCGGTGCAATTCCGATGTTTTTTCCGCCAGTCCCGGTAGGTCAGGACTTTTTTGGCGACGGATGCCTAAGAAACACTGCACCCTTGAGCCCTGCGATCCACCTCGGGTCCGACCGAATTATCGTGATCGGCGTCAGAAGACCCGATCATCTAGCACCGCCGCCGTCGAACGATGTATCGCCTTCGCTAGCTCGGGTTGTCGGTGTTGTTTTAAACGCGCTCTTAATGGACGCCGTCGAATTTGATATGGAACGCCTTGGGCGCATCAACCAAACGGTCGACTTGATCCCAATCGGGACAAGAACGAATCTGCAATTGCGAAAAATCGAATACCTATGGATTCGCCCTAGTCGCGATATCGGGGCAATCGCAGCCGGATTGTACGATCGTTTGCCGTCTGTGATTCGCTATCTCGTCGCGGGCCTTGGATCGCAGAAGGAAGCCTCCGAGCTAACAAGCTATCTACTATTCGATCCCGAATTCTGTGGCGAACTTGTTCGGCTTGGCCACGAGGATGCGCTCGCGAGGCGCGAGGAAGTCATAAAGTTTATTACCTGATGGACATCTCTCGCATCAGGCCGAAGTTGGCTTCAGGTGAGTCTTCCAGGCTGAATTCGGATTTCTCAGTGGTGAGCGAGTGCCAGCGAACAGCGCTTTCTGAAAGCGGAAATAGAATTCCTGGAAGACTTCCGACATCTATCGCGTAGCTATAAACGATTCCGGAAGGCGTCGTCAGAAAAATCGAATTCACGACATGTAATGATCGAGGAAGCTTCCAAGAGCTTTCCAAAAAATCGGCTCTGGCGCCGCGGATGTTTAAGCCATTGAAAATTTTGACAAAGAGATTCGCTGCGACGGCACAGAATGTTCGAAAATCAAAAGTGATCCCTGTCCTAGTGGCTGGAATGTTCATCGAATATTTGGAAACCTCGTAACTGATACAGGAAATTTTGTCGGCCATTGCTGGGGCATCTCGACACGCGCTAAGAATTCGGTGAGCGACCTCGTCGGAATCACGGCCGGCAATTTTCAAATAGGCCAAGCTCAACAAGTTAAACGGCGGAACATACAAAACCGTCAGTATTCCATCGTTTCTTTCAACTTCACGGTCGGAAATTCCGTGGTAGCCGTGGACCCGCTCCCATTCACGGCTAAGCGCCTGGAAAGACCAAGTTTCCGCGATTTTCAAGCTTGGATAGTGCGGACGGATTGAAATTTCGTCAGAGGCAAAGGCGTCCATTGGGATCATAGAAATGATCGCGAGGCCTATCAGCAGTTTAATCGCAAATGGAGTCTTTTGGTCTTGCACGGACTGTCTATATGCAACCTACGTGCTACCTACACGCTACCTACGTGCAACGTCTTGGCCTTTAAACTTAGGCTTTCGCGTATAATCGAGCCTCCTACCTTTTGGTAACGCGCCAGCGTTACCAAAAGGTAGGAGGTACCTCTAGGTGTAGCTCTCAAGCGGCGCACACGAACAGACGAGGTTTCGATCGCCGTGGGCGTTGTTCACGCGACCGACCGATGGCCAAAACTTTCGCTCTTGAACCCAGGCAAGCGGGTAAGCCGCTTCTTCTCTAGAATATGGTCGGCTCCAGTTTGTGTCGGTCACCATGCGCACAGTGTGCGGTGCGTTTTTCAACACGTTTTGGGTTGCATCGACTTTGCCTTCCTCAACGGCGCGAATCTCGCTTCTGATCTGAATCATCGCCTCGCAGAATCGATCGAGCTCTTCTTTCGATTCGCTTTCGGTTGGCTCAACCATCAATGTCCCGATCACCGGCCAAGACATTGTTGGTGCGTGGAAGCCATAGTCGATCAGGCGTTTTGCGACATCTTCGACAGTGACCGTTTTCATAAAACGAAGATCGAGAATACATTCGTGCGCCACTCGACCGTTTTGACCCTTGTAAAGGATTGGATAGTGCGGAGCGAGTTTTGCCGCCACGTAATTGGCATTGAGAATTGCGACCTCGGTTGCGCGCTTCAAGCCGTCCCGGCCCATCATCGCTATATAAGCCCAGGAAATCGGCAAAATCGAGGCACTGCCGAATGGAGCCGAAGCAACCGCCGAACCATCGTGGCGAAGCCCTGTCGTTGCATCGGCCCCTTTGTGTCCAGGCACAAAATCTTTTAAATGTTCGCGAACTCCGATGGGACCGACACCGGGGCCCCCACCGCCATGCGGGATACAAAAAGTCTTGTGCAAATTGAGGTGGCAAACATCGGGACCGAAATCACCGGGGCGGCACAGTCCAACCAGTGCATTGAAATTGGCACCATCCATATAGACTTGGCCACCGTGCTTGTGAATAACGTCGCAGATTTCTTGAATGGCTTCTTCGAACACGCCGTGTGTCGACGGGTAGGTCACCATCAGAGCCGCGAGATTTTTAGAATGAAGATCCGCTTTCGCTTTCAAATCCGCCACATCGACGTTTCCATTTTGATCGCACTTGACGACGACGATTTTCATTCCAGCCATCGCTGCAGATGCGGGATTGGTTCCGTGAGCGGATGAAGGGATCAAACAGATATTGCGATGGACCTCACCGCGAGCTTTGTGGTAATCGCGAATCGTCAAAAGACCTGCGTACTCGCCAGCAGAGCCGGCATTGGGCTGCAAACTTACGCGGGCAAAGCCCGTGATTTCGCAAAGCCAAGCTTCAAGATCTCGAACGAAACCTAAGTACCCTTTGGCCTGGTCAATTGGCACGAAGGGATGGATGTTTCCCATCTCCGGCCAAGTGATCGGAATCATTTCGGCCGTTGAATTCAACTTCATTGTGCAAGATCCAAGTGGGATCATCGCATGGGCGAGCGACAGGTCTTTGTTTTCAAGCCGTTTTAAGTACCGAAGCATTTCCGTCTCTGAATGGAACGAATTGAAAACTTTTTGCTGCAGAAGTGGCTGCGTGCGTTCGAGATCAGACGAATACGAAGTTACATAACTAGAAGTCGATGCGGCGTCCATAGAATCGAATCCGACACGCGCGCCAGTGAAAAGTCGAACAAGCTTTTCGACATCTTCGCGCGTGCTTGTTTCGTCAAACGAAACGCCTAGAGCCGTAATTTGCGAATCGATGGCGCTGGATTTTGCGGTGTAGGTTCGTAGGTTCATTCCCTCTTTTTGTGCTGCTTCGACAACGGCCTTTGCTTTCTCTGAATTCGAGAAGGGCACTACGACAGTGTCAAAAAAGTGCTTTGATTCTGGCGCCGCGCTATTTTTCCCAAGGCCATTAGCGAACGCGATCGCAAGACGATTCACTCGTTTAGCAATTCTGCGAAGGCCTTGTGGTCCATGATAAATGGCATACATCGAAGCCATTACAGCTAGCAGAACTTGGGCGGTGCAGATGTTGGAGGTCGCTTTTTCGCGACGGATATGCTGTTCGCGAGTTTGAAGAGCCAAGCGCAAGCCAGGCTTTCCTTGAGAATCTATCGAGACACCTACAAGGCGACCCGGGATTGAGCGCTTGTACTCATCCTTGGTCGCAAAGTACGCGGCATGCGGGCCGCCGAATCCCATCGGCACACCAAAGCGCTGTGTCGTACCGACGCAAACATCCGCATCAAACGCAGAAGGAGGCTGCATCACTGTCAATGCAAGTGGATCGGCTGCAACTATCAAAAGGTTTTTTGCTGCGTGCGCGCTGGCAGAAAAAGACTTCAGTGCTGCGAGGGACTCAGACACTGCACCTCGAGTGTCTGGGTATTGAATGAGACAGCCGAAACTTTCGGCCGAGAACTTAAACAGAGCAGGCTTTTGAACGACTACGTTGATTCCAAGTGGCTCTGCGCGGCGGGCAAGAACTTCGATTGTTTGTGGGTGGCAGGTGTCGGCGACAAAAAAGGTTTTCGCGCCAGACCCATCGTTCTTTACGTTGTCGGAAACTTGAAACGCCATTGCCATTGCCTCGGCTGCGGCGGTGCCTTCGTCAAGTAGCGAGGCATTCGCGATCTGCATTCCAGTCAGTTCCATGATCAGCGTTTGAAAGTTAAGAATAGCCTCTAAACGGCCTTGGGAAATCTCAGCCTGGTAAGGCGTGTAGGCAGTGTACCACCCTGGATTTTCCAAAATGTTTCGCAGGATGACTGGCGGGGTAATTGTCCCGTAGTACCCTTGGCCCAAAAAGCTCTTCAAAACTTTATTCGATGAGGCCATCTCCCAAGCGCGGGTAAGCACCGTCGCCTCCGACTGTCCGGCCGGTAAGTCGAGAGTTTTTTTGAGCCGAATGGCTTTCGGGATAGTTTCGTCGATCAGTTGGTCAAGATGGCTAGCGCCGATTGATTTCAGCATTTCGCTGATATCGCCTTCGCGAGGGCCGATGTGGCGACCTGTAAATTCGAAAGAATTTTCAAGATCTTGAAAGGAAGCCTGGCCAGAGGCTGCAAGGCCACCAGCTGTGGGCAAGTGTAGGCTATTTTTAGACGCTATAACGGGGTCGAGATTGGAATTGTTCATGTCCAAAATAGCTATCATGCGAGCGCGATCGCTCGCTAGGTGATTTTGCTTGTTTTACGACTTCTTGGTCGCCGGGGCATGCGAGCCCGAAGCTTCGTAAACTGAGAAATCAAAGTCTGTGACGGTTTCGTCCGATTCAGCCTGTTTAATCCGAGTTGATCTGCTAGTGTCCGAGTACTCAGCAGCATCCATCGCCTTGCTTGCGGCTCTTCCAAGACCGATATTCGTTTGGGTCTTTTCAAGTCCCGTTTGAAGGGCGCGAACGATGTCATTGGTAAGGCGAACACGTTCAACCAGTGCTCGCATAACGGACAATGCCCATTCGGGTAGTTCACTCAATAGCTGATTGTAGGCCTCAGGACTTACGCGGGCCGCCACAATGTCGGTGATCGCCCTGGCAGATGCAGAGCGAGGCTTTCGATCGAGCATGGCGAACTCGCCAAGGCTGTTGCCGGCAGTCACTATCGCCAGTTGCACCTCTTCGCCCGCTGGGCCGCGTTTGAAGATTTCGACTTCACCTTCTTGGATTATGAAAAAATGAAACGAGGTCTCATCTTCTTGGAAGAGAATCTCTCCGGTGCGAAAATGAACCTGTTCGATTTGCTGACCGTAGGAGTCACCGCTCTGTTGAGTTTCGCTCATGCCTCATGTTGCCGCCTTCCGGGCATCTCGAGCAACGGAGTCATGAGGCAAATCGGTCAACCAGGCCCTTAGGCGCGTTTGACTGTTTTACGGGCAGAAGTCTTACGCTTTGCGCCAGTTTTTGGGACGCTCTTTGGCGAAGCTGAGGATTTCGATTTGGCGCGAGTCCCAGCCTTTTTTCCGCTCAATTGGCGGCGGATTTTAGCAATTTCTTGCTTCACCTGTTTTTCGATTTTCTTTTTCTCCACTTCGATCTTCTTCTGGAGTTTTTGCGCTTTTGCTCGCGCCTGTCTCACTGACTTTTCGATGTGGGCGACTTCCGATTCACCGCGTTTGCGTATTTCTGAAGCCAGCCGATTGAGCTCAGCTTTCAAGACCTGAACGTCCGCGAGTTGTGTGATCTTGTTCAGTTCGAGATTGATGTTTGCGAATTTGGCCATACGATTTCTCCTGTAGAGATTAAGCCTTTGGAAATTGACAGCTATGAGTTACCACCATCCGTTCGAGCGAGTCGAGAAATCTCGGTTAGATTGTGAAAAGAATCGGGTCCGTGGACCCCTTATTAGGAACAGGTCATGAAACTTTCAGCCTCTCACATCTCAATCAAAACCAAGCGCTCCGCCCGAAAACTGCCACTTTGTGCGCTTGCTGTCAGTTTTGTCGTCTCGACCTCGGTCGCAAACGGCAGCGCTCTCGTAAAGCCGGACCAAGAATATCTTGAGTGCGGCTCGCGACCTGAAATGGGCACACCATTTAAAATCTGCCTCGTGATAAAAGCCCATCAAAAAGCTCAAGCGAGGGAAGACATCGCAGCTTCATTCAAGGAAATACAAAACATCAATTCCTGGATGAGTGATTGGCTTCCGGAAACCGAGCTGTCCCTGGTTAACCAGTCGGCCGGGGAAAAACCGGTGAAGGTGGGCGCTGATTTACTGCGGGTCTTACGTGAAACATTGGCTGTCGCCAGCGACTCGAGTGGCGCCTTGGACCCAAGTTTCAATGTCATGTGGGGAACCTACAGCTTCAAAAAAGGCGAAGAACGAGAAGCGACCGACGAAGAAATCCGGACAAGGTTACCCTTGATCGACTGGCGGAAAGTTATCGTCGACCCGGAAAACAGCACGATTTTCCTCAAAGACAAAGGCATGAAAATTGGTTTAGGCGCCGTTGGTCAAAGTTATGCTGCCGATCGTATCGTTGAGCTCATGAAGAAGAAGAAATATGTCGGCGGCTTTGTGGATGGCAGCGGCGATACAGTTTTTTGGGGCCATAAACCAGGTGGCGCACTTTGGACAACTGGTGTGCGAGATCCAACCAACAAGGATGCTGTTCTTTTGCGAATCTATGGGACGGACTTTGCCATCACGACTTGCGGTGATGACGAAAAGTATTTTTTTCGAGATGGACGCCGGGTGCACCACGTGCTTGATCCCAAAACTGGGCGTCCGGCTATGAAAAGTCGCCAAGTGACGGTGATTGCGAAGCGTGGCTTTACTGCTGACGCTTGGGACACGGCGGCTTTCGTGATTGGCGCCGATCTCGCGATTCCTCTTCTTGAGAAAAAAGGGCTTCGAGCTATTTTTGTCGAGCCCGATGGGACTGTGAAGTTGACGAAGGGATTAAAAAAAGAATCCAGCAGCTGGGGCGAAGGCTATATAGTCACTGGAGCGCTGAAGTAATTCCCCGGTTAAGTGCTTTCTCGGAAGCGGCGATCTTTAAGGTAACGATCAAAAAAAGATTGCACAGCATCGACGGCTTGTTCAGGTTCCATGCCGCTTTGCAGAACCAAAATCGCGGCAATCTCATTCAAGCTTCTCTTGCCATCTACCTGGGCCAAAACCCAAGCCATGGTGGCGTAGGTTTCGCCGCTATTTGTAAAGGGCGCAAGCTTTGGAACTGCAAGAGATGGATTGCGAATCCACTCCACTCGGTCATCCAAGCTTGGCATGGAGTTTTCCGCGGCTGAGCTTGATTTTGCTTCATGCTTGTTGGATTTCCTCCAGGTAAAGACAGTCATTGTTTCGAAACGACGATGATTGTCTTGGTCAGACTGCAGGTAGGGAGTTTCGACCAGCGAAGAAGAAAGCGGAATCCAGCCAAGGGACTTTCCGATTTCTTCCGCCTCCGCGAGACTGATATTATCGACTTCATTTTGAAAGTTGAAAAACCAGGCGCCGCAGTTGACCCAGTGGCCGTCTGGCTTGAGGACTCGGTAAATGCTAGCGGTCAATTCAGAAAAACGCCGGGGCAAAATATCGACCAGCCAAGGCGAAATACAAATATCAAAAGTTTCTTTCTGAAAGGGGAGGGCATACACGTCGCCAAAAACAAATTTTAGATTCGTCGCTTGGCCTTTTGGAGCGACGAGGTCAATCGACTCGCCAGGATTCAAACGATCGCGCGGAGAAACAGAAAATGTAACGGCCTTGAGCTTTTCGCCATCATTGACCGACTTCGCAGCTAGCAAAAGCACAGGATTCAAATCGAAGGCGACAATCAAAGAGTCTGGAAACTGTTTTGCAATGTCATAAGCAAGTCGACTTGCACCCGAGCCCAATACCAAAATCCGCATCCGTTGATTGTGCTGAATTTCAACGGGAATCGCTGCGAGTGTTGTTTCTAAAAGTGTTCGGTTTTCACGGTCGGCGAGTGCTTTGCCAGAGCCCCAATCCCTCGCTACATTCGGAAAATAGCCCAGGAGACCTTGGCTAAAGGGAAGCCGATACCCAAATGCTGTTTTTTTCGGAAGTGAGAGTTTGGTCCCGGGCTTCATAGGCTCGAGAATCCGCTTTAGAGTTTCAAGCTGCTGAATTTTCAGCATTCGAATTTTTTCAATTCGCTGTTTTGTCAGGGCGGACGACGAATCTCTACTGGCTTCTTTGAGATCGGAAATATCGGCCGCATATTCGTGCAGCAGTCGATCGGCGCGTTCACGCCAGTTTGCAAGCACGTGTTTCGGGTCTGGAAAAAGCCAGGGGATATCAGAAACTTTTGGGTAGGTCGCGGCGGCGCAAACAAGCTGGTGGCCAGCGTCCTCCAAAATTTCGCCGGACGTTGGGCAGGCAAAAATGTTTCTACCTAAGTGCGGTTCTGGGCGCGTTTGAGAAGATTTCATACCTTCCCAATTGTACGCCGAATTTTAGTTTGGATCACTGCGCTTGAAGAATTTCGAATTCAAACTGGACTGTGTCAGTCGCTGGTACTGCTCCAGGATATTCAAAAATCGCGGATCCAGCAGCAAGAGTTCCGTTCGCTAAAGTGGTATTTGCAGCCAACGTTCGATCGATGCTGATAAATGTTGTGGCAGTTGGAATTCGAACACCGTTAATCATGACGAACATCGACTTTACCCGCAATGGGAGTGTGCCGGTTTGAAGGCGCGGTCGCGCGATGACATAGGCGGGCGGATTGATTGCGGTATCAACGCGAACCTGGAAATCCAACTGCGCAGCGCCTATGTTCGTCGAGCCGAGTTGCAACTGACCGGAGAGGTTGTTGAAAATCCGGACTTGCAGTGCCGCCGTCGCCGTCAAAGGAAGTGGCTGAGTGCGCACGGTGATAACGGCACCATCACCTTCTCCGCCTCCGCTTTTACAGCTATTGAAATTTGTTTCCGCTATAGAAAGTACAGCTTCATGCTCTGGACCACCCGCTGCACCACCGTGACTCGGGTTGAGTGCGTACGTTCGAAAATTGGTTGCAGTCGTTTTGACAAATTCAGCGTAGGCGAGTGCCGGATCGGTGAGAGCAAATTTCGGGGACTGAGTTCCACCGTGACAAGACACGCAGTTTTGTTGACCGAATTTCTGGTAGGTTTTTCCGTACGTTTCTTCAAGCGTCGATCCGCAAACGAATTTGCCAAGACCAGAAAGCGCGGAGTCATCGAGCGGAACGAAATCGGTACCACAGTTCTGAAAGAGTAGAATACATATGGCCGAAGAAAGCCCAATCGCCAAGCGCTGACCAAAGCCGCGACTTGGGCGACTGGTTTTACTTTTGACTTCGATTTCCGATGTCTGTTGCTCGGCCTCAGACATTTTTCCCCCTTGGACCATCATACGTTCCGCTAAAGTACCGCCGTCTTTACAGCGCAGTCAGCGAGTGTGAAGAAAGCACTCGCTGACTGTTGAAAACGAGGTCCCTCTTTTTAAGAGGCGACCGGAAGGATACGAACTAACTCACCATCGATGTCAGATCGTTGGAAAAGTCCTGGATAAATCGCCTCGAACTTTTTCAAGTTGTCGCCACCAGCAAACGAGAGCCAGTTTGCGACGGCCGCGGCCGCTGCCTTTTGCGGAGTACCGACAACCGTATCGTCCGATGCCCCTTGACCAGGAGTGTAGAATCCTAACTGGTGCTTGAACGCATCGTTTTTTACTCCGGGACGTGATGTTGGATGGAAGGCCAAGAACAACACCTCGCCGCGCGTACCAGAGTCGTTTGTTGCGCCTACTCCGTAAGCAGAGTCCCTTGGAGAACTGACGGACCCGTCACTGACAACATAAATGAAGACTGGTTTGTTCATCACTGCTGCAGTTTCTAAAACTCGGCCAATCAATTCGCCGTTTCGAAGGTCGGTCGTGTTTTGGTTGGCGCGACCGTTGCCATGATAGTCGTTACCGCCGAGGTCGATCGAACAAGTTGAAGAGTTGCCTTTGAGCGCGTTATACACCATCGCAGCTTGCGCATAGTTTGCGCCAGCTTTGTTGGCAGGGTTGATTCCCCAAATCGCTGCCACCGATGCGTCTTCACCCGGGTCGATCCCTGGCGACGTGTTAGCAGCTAACTCGATATTCTTACCGGTCGCGCACTCGACGACTTTCGCGAGCATTGTTCCCGACGCGCTACCAGGCGAGGCGACAGTGCGGGCTTGCGAACCAGAAAGCGAGTTCACGAGTTCCAAAAGTTTCTTACGACGGGGCGCTGTGAGGCGAGTCGCAAGTGTTCCCGCAGGCGCAAGTGCCCCAGAAATATCTGTGTAGTTACGAACGATCAGCGGAGCAGCTGGACGCACGATTGCTGGCAATTGACCAACGCCAGTACCTGTACCGTCGCGGGTCCCTAAATTTGGGAGCAAGTCACCTGTGAGGCCAGCGGCCAAAACACCGCCCGTTGGATCGGCTGGGTTGTTCGACGTATCGTCACCCGACGCCGTACAAGCGTTAACAAGTGTTGTCTTGTCGATGGTCGATTGAGCCGCGCGAAGGCTGATGCCCAGGAACATGTGCCCCATCGGTACACCAGCGTTACGTGTTCCCGAGACGCGAACTCCGGGTTGGAACATATTCGAACCAAGAGTGTCGTTTGTGAACACGCCTTGATCTGAACCAAGACCTAAAAGGTCATAGCGAAGAAGTGGCTGTCGATCTTCACCAAGTGGTGGAAGATTTCCAGAAATACTGTTTCCGCCAGAAAGATTCACCACGACGAAGGCAGGCATCGCAGCGCCTGCGACCTGACATGAGTCATTGTTTTGCCCGAACGCAAACTCCGGCCGGGCAAGAACGTTCAGGATGGACGGAGCCATGATCGAGCCCGAAAATCCCAGAAGTCCCGTCGAAAGGAACTCACGTCGAGTTGTTGGTTTCGGATGATCTTTGTGAAGGACTATAATGCGCTCTTCACCAGATGCTTCGTCGACGACTTTTTTACTGATGACGTTATCGTCTTTTCGTTCTTTCATATATCCCCCAAAAAAAGTACCTGCGACCTCTTTATCGGCAGGTTTCCGCCGATATTTCACCCCTAAAACACCCTAAGGACCTAGAATCTGACGGCATCCAAAGAGGCCAACATTGCCGAGCAAGTGAATATCAAAGCATCTTCTGTTTCGACTGCATCTGAGACACCAGTTCGTCGTGGATCGACGAGTGCGGCATCAATAGACGACTTAATGACTGTACGCTCTGCAGCTGTCTCATTTCGACCCCAAAAGTTTCGAGCCATACGACGAATCACGTCGTCTTTTATTTCAGGCGTCAGTGCTGACGGAGCTGCCGTGAAATTGACCTGACCAAAGAACCGACGATCAGCTTGCGGTTTCGCTTTTTCGTCGTTGATCAAATCGAGACACATTTCACCGCTTAAGTTCGTGATCGATAACCACATCGGACCGTTGACCGAGTCGGCTTTTCCGGTCTCCGTCACTTTTGCCTTCGCCGCGTTAGAGGCGTTGATAGTATTTTGAGAAACAGTCTGAAGCCCAGTGATCGACTGCATCGAAACCAGCAGATTTTCCGAATGCGTGACTGTGACTGGCTTTGTGTCTTCATCGATGTTCAGCAGAGTGCTGCTTCCACCTGTCGAGCTCAGTTTCGTACTTTGCACGATCCCTGGGCTACAGTTTTGGAAGCCGATCATCAGAACCAAGGCTGCCATCGGAAGACCAGTTGATGCTAAGAGCTTTCGTTTCTGTGAGAGAGTCATTTCTTTAAATTTTTTCATCTTATTACCCTACCCTCTTACTGAACACATTGTGGGTTGACTGCGACGTTCTCGTACATGCGGCGAGTGTGATAGCCATCGGCTTCAAACTGATCCGCGAGAGAGCGTACCAAAGACTCTTCGCCAGCAAGCGGTGTGCGTCGGCATACTGCTTGGAAGGCCTTTTTCACCATACAGCGCGAGAAACCTCGTGAGTCAGCAACTAGTCGGCCAAGACCTCCGAGACCAGAACCAGTTGTCGAACTTCTCCAACCAAACTGATCGGCGTTTTTACCAAGAGTCGCGTTGTTAACCCAGCTATTGTCGGTCATGCGGTAACCTTGCGGATATTCCGTCTGGTTACGTGTCATTTTGCCGAGAACAGCCGTCGAGATGGTCTGAGCGTTGTTGTTGAAGTCAACAAAGGCCCATGCACCGCGAAGTCCATCCATACCCGAATGACATGTCTTACAGGTCGTGAGGTACAGGTTAACGCTTCCAGAAGGTGTGCGCGTAACGTCTTGCGCGACGCGGTCATCAGGAGCATTACCATCAGCCCAACCAGCCATGTCGACACACATAAATTCCTGCATCATCTCTTCCACCGGTCGACGGTTAGTACCAGCGACAGCGTGAGCTTCGACGAATGCACGAGTTGTCAAAAGACCAGCTGGATCAGGATGGTTCACCGCAACTCCACCTTGCATCGCACGCTGCGGAGTTGCTGGAATCAGCACTGCCGAGGGCGAAAGACGACGAGTTGCCAAGTCGTTATAGTGGTTATTGCTCTGTATGAAGTCGGCAAGCTCAACCTGGCGAATTGTCGCACCTGCAGGAAGCGCGGCAATGACTGTCGGATCGACGCGGTAAGTGAAGTTACCGGTCAGCAGTTCTTTTGCGCTTCGAGTATCGGAATCGCGAACCACACCGATAAAGGTGGCAACGAAATCCGACATCGGAGCGCGGATTGTTTGCTCCCGAGTCGACATGATTTTCGCTACTTCACGAATCTGAACATCATAGAAGAGCGGATCCGAAGAAGCGATTGCAACTGCTGCCCGTGGATTTCCCGCTTTCAAAAGTGTTTCCATTTGAGTCAAGCGACTGTCGTCGATTGGAATTCGAACGGAAGTCACCGCCTGGAAAAGCTTCTGAGCGCGCATGCGTTCAGCTGATATAGAAGCCTGAGGATCAGGCCGAACTGCCGGAATTGGTGTTACCTGTGCCGTGGCATATGGCGCGGGAAACAGTGATACCGCGAGAACTGAGAGTGTTGCAGCCGATGCTGCAGATCCCAGTTTTTTAAACCCGCTTGAGAACATGTTGTCGTTCTCACTTCGAGACTTTTTCATCTTTCCCCCCACCGACTTAGGTCTTGTCGGTCCAAATGCATCAGATCGTGAATACGAAAAGACGCGACCTCTGGATTAAGGTAGAGCAACTCTGGTGCCGTGACATTTTCTGGCCAGAACGTATTGATCGCTAGACAGGTGTTCAGCTATTAGCATTTGTCGAAAGCGTAGACGCTTATGGAAAAACCACGGTGTCAGCTTTAATATAAAGTGTCCTTGGATCGTCACGATCGACAAGGCACTTCGGCGAGAACTGAGACAAGTCGTCGAAGATCAGTCTGAGGATCACCGATTTTGAGTTTGCTTACTTGTTTGTTGGCTTACAAAAGTGTTTCAAGGTGAAACGGTTTTGCAGCAGAAGCCGCAAATATTCAGACTGAGACATCGTTTAAGCAGGAAGGGTGTCTAACGTTTGATGGTCACTTCTAAAAGAGAATGGCCATATAGTTGTCGATTTAAGATTCAATTCTATTCTACTAGAAGTGATTGTTGAGATAGGTGTTGAATGCTGTGTTGGTGAATTCACCACCGCCGTGACCGGCACCGGGCGCAATCTTGGCAGCCACTGCTTTTCCGCCTCGTGCACAGATCTGAATGTAGGCGAAGGTTTGAACAGCGCTTGTCGCCGAATCAGCCGTTGGGGAGGGCGTATAAAAGCCTGATTGCACCGGCGTCGCGGCACCAGTTACTCCATGACAGTTAGCACAGCTAGTTTTAAGGAAGTTTTCAACGATTGGCTGAATATCGGTGAGGGCTTGGGCCGGCGGTGATCCACATGCACCCGTAGTGGATGCGCCCGGCGTCGACGTCGACAGATCGACAGAACAATTTTGAAAGCTGAGAATCATGACTGCTGCGGCCAAAGAAAAGAGAAGTGTATGGGCAAATGGTGGCCCACGGCGCTTAGAATCAGTTACAACCACAACCGCCCCCGGCTCCACCGAAACCACCAACGGATCCCTCGCGGGCATTGAACATATGATTCATACTCGCTTGCTCTTTCGGGGCCCCAACAAGTTGCATTCCATTTTTCGAAAGCGTTCCGCGTTCGAAGGCGCTTACTTTCTTTCCAATCAAACTGCATGCAGGCATCGTCAAAAGAGTGATTCCCGCTAGCGAAAGAACTAATAAGCTCCTCAAGTTTGATTTAAATGAAAGTCGCACCATTGGAATCAACCTCCAGTCAGGATTTTTTTAATTTCAGCATCGATTTTTTTATCGTCCCCTTCACGGAAAGCTTCGTGGACTTTAACAACTTTACCCTCAGACAGGATAAACGAAGTTGGCATTTTCTGAATGCCTAGCTCCTGGGAAACCTTTTGTCCCTTGTCATGGACGAGATCGAAACCCACCGGGTGATCTTTTAAAAATGATTTTGCATCATTCATGTTGTCGTCGACATTCACGCCGATCACGACCAGTTTGCCTTTATATTTTTTGTGGAGCTTCGCTAGGGCAGGGAGCTCGATTTTGCACGGCTCACACCAGCTAGCCCAAAAATCGACAATGACGACTTTACCTTTTAGCTTCTTGGCCATGTCGACTTTATCTTTCCCGGCGAACTGGGACACTTTAATGATCGGGAACTGGTCGCCCTCTTTAATATTAAGTTTGCCATCGGCATACGCGTTCGATGACGAAAGACTAATCCCCGCGCCTAACAAAACCGTGGCCGTCGCAATCGCAAGCTTACGAATGTTCGAAAACGTCTCATTTCGAGAAAAACCAATCAATGATGCCGTCATAGTGCCCCCACTAGAACTTGAAAATTTAGTTTAGCTGAAAATCAGAATTTTGTCGAAATGCCAAAGCCAACGACAAACGCTGAAATCGCTAGTTTCTTATCGTCAGAAAGCGTCGAAAGATTACCAGCATCTGTCGCATCATCAAAAGATTGCCCGAAGTATTCCAATTTGAGAGAAAAATTGGTTTTCTCTGTCATATTATAGGACGGTCGAAAGCCGATTGTATAAGAGTTGTACGTTGCGAGTGTGTTATTGCCTGAGTAAAAAACGCCGGGATCATTGATGTAATAGTCCTGGTAGAACTTCGCCTTGGATTGAATGTAAAATCTTAGAGTCATTGCGATTTCAAGTTTTCGACTAATTTCTCTAGTTATTCGCTCTTCGATCGTGTGCGACATCACATCCCAACTGTCTTGGTAGAGTCGATAGGAAGTTGCGAATGAGGTTTTCAGTCCCGGTACAAACACATTGTACTTGGCGCCGATTGCATGGCGATTTCTAGTCCGTGGGTGGTTCTCGCTTAAAGCGCTGATGGTCGTTCCGCCGGAGATCAGTTTTGCCCGCCGGTAGGGACTCGCTATATAGCCATTTTCAACCTTGAAATCATAAATCACTTGAAGAAGGGAATTCTTCGAGATGATTTGCGAGAGCGAAAGGGCATAGGACTGTGCCTGCATTGTTTCGCGAAATGAGTTATTGGCCGTCGCCGTGATCACGTTATCGACCGTACCAAAGCCAAATCCCACTACGGTGTTCTTTGTAAAGAACTCGCGCGACCCTCCGGCGCTAATGGATTTTGAAGAATAGTCCTTTTCGTCAGACGTGACAACACCGACAGAAAGTGTGCCGTCCGGGATTTGAGACTCATAGTTGATCTGATATTCTTGTCGAAAATCTTCGATCACTCCGCGGGACGAAAACGTTTTTACTTCGCTTGATGCGCTGGTCAGAACATCTTGGGCAATGTGCGCGGAAACTTTCATGCGATCTTCGTTAAACGTAGACCCAAGTTCGATGGCAGGTGAAAGCACCTGGGTCCAGCTGTCGTCATAAAACCGAACCACGGTAGAGAACTCATTTTCTGCATGCGCACCGTTGACGGAGAGCATGGTCACGCAAGCTACGATTACTGGCAAAAGTAACTTCATAAGCCAACCTCGAGGCTTGCTTGAATACCAGTTGAAACTAAACTGTTGTTTTGATTGTACATCGCCGCTTGCGCGCCGGCGATTGCAATAGAGGCAAAGCCTTCGATATTGTATCGAATGCCGAGAGTCGCGTTCATGAAGACGTTGAGCTTTGAACTGCCGGAAAAGATCGTGTTGTCTGCTCCGGGACTAAAGATTCCAAGTCCGTAGGTAACAAACCCAGAAACAGACCCCACGAGTAGCGAATCGTTTCCGATTTCGCCTCCAAACACCGATCCGTTGGCGACGGGAGTAATCCATTGGCCAGCAAATCCCTTGGTGTAAAATCCTGGACTTAAATAGTGCATATAGCCGACGGTCCATAGCGATTGCTGATCGCGGAAGCTGCTAAATGTCACCTGTGCGGCCTTACTGATCAGAGCAACTGCTCCATACTTAGATAGGTCGTCCTCATCTTCATCCTCTCCACCAACTTTGATTGGACCATTGGCAGGAATGAATCCGATGGCTCTCTGTTTTTCACCAAGCTTCACAAGAACTCGATAAAAGCGTCCCGCTTCACTCGAAACGATTTCGTTGGCTGCTTTAACTTCTGTATTGAGAGGTAAGACCGCGAGAACGCGGAACCGTTCCCCGGGTCCAGAGTACACAGGCACATCCGGCGCTGTGGTCGACAGAGTCAGTGCAGCAAGCACAGTCGATGGAACGCTAGCGGCAATTACGCACGCTAAAGCGCCGGCCGTCAAAACGGCTTTTTTCATGAACCACTTCACGAAAACTGTTCCGGCGCTATTCAACAAGACTTGGGTGGTCGTTTCAGTCACGCCTTCTAGTGTTAAGGTGTCACAACGTCTGGTCAATGACGGACAATAGAGACAAGCAGCTGATTTTTGTTTTATTCTATTTGCGATGATACATCCGGCTTCGACATCGGCTCGTTCACACGTTTTTCGTATCTTTGCAGCGTTCATGGTAGCTTTTGTGCTTTCCGCTGGAGGATCCGCAACGCCCTGGGGTCCTGCAGCATGGGCCCAAGATGACGACGTTCCAACACCAGATGAAATTGAAAACACCGCGGATGCTGGTGGCCTTCCTTCCACTGATGACGATAGTCCAGACGCGGTCGTTAAACCGGTGAAAAAGGTCAAAAAACCAAAACCAAAGCCAAAGCCAAAGCCAAAACCAAAACCCGAAGCAAAGTCTAAACCCGCAACGAAAAAGTCGCCCTCCAAACAAGTACAAGTAGCGAAAAAGGAGCCTGCGAAAAAAGCCGTTAGAAAGGCGCCCGAAAAGCCAGGAAAAAAAGCCGGCTCTAAAAGCACCGACGCGGACGCTGAGGCCATTGACGAAGAAGAGGAAAAGGTCTCAGAAAAGGCGGAGGAGGAGGTTGCTTCCGAGCCTGAAGAGCGCGATCCCGTAAAGATGAGCGCCAACGCAAAAGAAATTTCAATTCGAACAGTCGCTGTAGCCAAAATTCTCGTAACACGGGACGCGCGCAGTTACGTTCCCGCTGGTACGGAGGCGCGACTTTCAGAGCGGCTTCTGCAAGATTTGAAGGCAAAAACTTATTTTGATCCCAGGCCGCTTGAGGGTGCTGTCGACCTTAGGTCGCGCAGCGGTGCGATCTCAGCCGCCGCCAAAAAAGCTGGTGTAAACGGGGTCCTGATACTCGAGATCGGCCTCGAAGAAATCCTCGGAACACTGAGTACGGTGTCCGGTCGGAAAGTGAAAGGATTTGAATTTCGTTACAAGGTTGGTGAACTAGAAGAGAAAAATGCGGTCTCAATCTTAAGTGATCGTATTATTGAGGGTATCGTTCAAGTGACCCCCTACCGTGGATTCTTGACCTCGGTGGCGCGGTCTTCCGCCACGGTGAATCTTGGTTCTGATCACTCCGTTAAAGAGGGAGATATTCTCGAACTCTTTGAATTTCGTCGTCCCAACATGAACTCCACTCGTCGGTTGATCTCAGAAGTCAAAGTCACAAAAGTCGACGGCCCAAGCGAGAGTACTGTTGGTCCGATCGAAGGGCGTAGCTTCATTGTCGAGCCGTTTGCGAAAGTCAGCTATTCGATTTCCAAAACAATGGCTGTTGAAGCGACAGATCACAGTGTGGTCTCGGGACGTTGGTGGCTTGGTTTTGGAGGTCAATTAGTATCATTTGGCGCAGAGGCGGCAGCGCCAAAATATGAATCGCGACTCTTCAAAGTAAATGGTGCTCCCTTTGGCTATGTGACAGGTGGAAACGACATTCTTACTTTTCGCGGAGCCTTTGCAAGTGCGAGATCCGAAACCGAAACGTTGAACTTCTTCGATTTGGAAGGGCTCTACTCGGTTTATCAAATCGGCGGAGCGCAATCGGCGTGGAATTTTTCTGCGGGCGGCCGCATTCTTTTGATCAATGTTGTGGCTTTGCCAAACGCCCTGACAGCCCTCACCTCAACAAATATTATTTCACCGATGCTCGAGGCCAAATACAGCTACGTACCGAAAGGGCGGGTGCGACTTGGATTCACGGGCGAGGTGTTTTGGCCCGTGTACACGTCGGGTGCGGATTTTGGTGCTTTGATTTTTGCGTTTGGCGCTGGAGCAGGGGTTAATATGCAGCTGGCGATCACTTCACAGCTGGGAATTGATGTCTTTGGAAAACTTCGCTATCTCCGACGTCCTATCGAGGGCCAAAGCGGAGTTCAGGAACGGCAAACGCTTTTGGGCGCTGGGCTGATTTTCTCGTTCTAGTTTTTTCTTACAAAGCGTGGGTATCATCATTTATGACTGCGGCTAACTTTATTTCGGCACGCGACTTGTTTTTAAGTCACCACTGGAGGCGATATCCACCTTTCGAAAAGCAAAACCAGTTTGGCAACCGAAGCTATAAGTGTGGGAGAGTTGTCGGTCGTGACCGCGAGGAATTTGTAATTCGAGAGGCGAAAAGCTCAGCGCGATTTGAAATTCGACTGCGGCCAGAAGAAATGAATTGGCACCTTTCAGGCCTCCGTGAACCATCGGCGCTCGAATCCGCTCCACCGGTTCACGAGGTGTTACGCGTCGGGGATTGGATCGGAATTAGCCACGTGCCGGGACTATCGGGACCCTTCGGAGCAAAAAATGACTGTATTTTGTTTTCCCCTTGCCTGCGACCCGTCGCGATCCAAGAAGCAGATTTGCTTTTGGACAAAACGAAGGCTTGGGGCGAATTTCTAAATTCCGTAAGGCAGTTTTTTCTTCAACGGGACTTTGCCGAGGCGACAACGCCGTCTTTAGCTGTATCGCCGGGAACCGAGCCGTTTCTTGACCCCCTCGCCTTCGATATTGAGTTTTCAGGTGAGACCTTCCGGCGCTACCTGATAACCAGCCCCGAGTTTCACTTGAAAAAAATTTTGGGCGCTGGGCAACCGCTAGTTTTCGAGATCGCGAAATGCTTTCGAAATAAGGAAGGCGGCGACCATCATCGTATCGAGTTTTTTATGCTCGAGTGGTATCGGTCGTTTGCCTCCCTCGACGAGATTGCGGTCGACGTTGAAGCGCTGATTCAAAGATTTTCACCGATGCAGTCACTTGAGCGAAATACCATGTCGGAACTATTTCGCGAATATGTCGAGTTTGAGTTGAAGCCGGAAACCAGCCGCGTAGATCTTGTTCGTTTGGCAGAGCGCCATGGCGTTCGGGTTCTTCGCGGAGACACGTTTGACGATCTCTTCCACAAAATATTTTTGGAAAAGATTGAACTAAAATTGCGAGAAAGGAATAGCGGTGGCCCCGTGCTGATCACTGGGTATCCGCCGTCTCAGGCTGCTCTTTCTCGAATTGGTGAATTGGGCTTCGCAGAAAGATTTGAGGTTTATTGGCGGGGGCTAGAGTTATGCAACGCCTTCCACGAGTTAAATGACCCGGCTGAAAACAAAAAGCGGTTTGATCACGATAACTTTTTAAAGAGCCAGTCAGGGCGGCCAACGGTTCCGCTGGATGAAGAGCTGATGCGAGCGTTCGATCATGGTGTACCCCCAGCGGCAGGCATTGCATTGGGTCTTGAACGATTGTTTATGGCGTCTTTCGAGGTCGAATCAATTGAATTTACCCGACCTTTCTCGGCGTTCGTCTAGCAAAATGAATCTTTAGAACTTAGTCCCGTTTCGTATGACTCTGGACTGCCAAGTTCAGGTAAGAATGGCATTCTAATTACATGTTGAGCGTAAAGACACTTCGAGAAAGTCTTCTTCCGATTTCGCCTCAGGCTGCCATTGATCATTGGGTACGTATTTTCGAAAAATACGGAGAGAGTCCAGATTTCGAAAATCCGCGTGTTTCGATTTCAATGAAGTCAGGAACTCAGTTCGGCGGCTATCTTGTGAATGCCGGCGGTCAGCCTAATTCTAAAGATCGTCACTTGATACTAAGTTTGGTATTAAAAAATGACGCCGATCAAGCTCGAGATATCGTGTATTTGAATTTCTCCGACATCGAGTCGATTTCCTTCTACGATATCGATCACATTCTTCAGTATCTGGCGCGCAAGTAGCTGCTGGCGACGTTACGGCTTGGCGACCCTCCTCGAGGCAGGGCCCCGCCAAGGGCCTTCGTCTCGGGTGAGACTCGCTCATTAACCTTTGTTGATTTCTTCTTTCAGTTCTTTGCCAACTTTGAAGAACGGAAGCTTCTTTTCTTCGACGTTGATGACTTCGCCAGTACGCGGATTGCGCCCCTGATAAGCTTCATAATACCGGTTCACGAATGATCCAAAGCCGCGGATCTCAATCCGATCATCGCGCATCAGTGCTTCGACCATTGAATCGAAGATCGTGTTAACGACAGTCTCTGATTTCACGCGAGTGATTCCAGCTTTTTCAGCGATCATATTGATGAGATCGGCCTTGGTCATGATTTCCTCAGACTTTTTCCCAGACGTTCAGCGTCCGGAAGTGTTTGAAAACACTTAGATAGTGCTCAGTTGGAAATTATAAAGAACCCGCTTTGCTGGGCAAATGAATTCGGTCGTCAACATCGAGCTTCCGCATTGCATCAAAGGGCGTTGTCATCTGGGACGAGTCCATGGGCGTAATGCTCCGTCATATACAAACTCATCGACCCAACGAGGATGAAGAGATTCATTGAAAAAGCCTCGGTCATTGTGCTCCAAAATAGACCAGCAACATGAAATGCACACTGACTTGCAAAGCACCCGGCCGCCAGAACCCGGTGGCGATGATGAGATTCGGGTATTTCGTGAAACAGCCGCAGCGTATTCAGTAGATGATGAAGAACAAAAGCTAGGTACAACACCAATCCGACGATTCCACTTCGGGCAAGCATTAAGAAATAAATATTCACAGACTCATAGCGGGCGGCATCAGAGGTCCGTTTAGAAGCGAGTGAATCTAAATCGGAAACTGATCCAGAAACACCTAGCAGAGGCGAAGTTTCCCAAACCGTCACCAGACTATTCATTTGTGCGCGATGCACTTCTTCGCGCTTTGCTTCTTCGACGTTAATCATAGTCCAAACACTCGCCGCGGGAGTTTTGGCTCCGAAGTCAAAAGCGAAAAACAGCAGAAACCAAACCGCCGCGATCGCGACCGCAATCGATGCGAGCAGCTTTAGGCGGCGATCGCCCGGAAATAGTAAAAGTGCTAGCGCACCTGCGCCACCAGCCCACCACAAGCCGGGCCGATAGGTAAATACCAACGCGAGAGCGATGACAACGGCTAAGCCAAAACCAATCCAAGTGACCCGATCAGTCTCGTCGCCCTCGCGCCTCAGGCAAGCTGCTGCGACCGGAAAAGGAAGTGTGCAAGCGAATAAAGTCGCAAGTGCTTCAGTGGATCCCAGGAACCCGCGAGGCACATAGTAGGGAATTTCGCCTGTCGGAGCACGCACAAGGCTTTCACCTGTTAACCAATCGACCCCTTGAAAATGTTGAATCCAGGCGAGCACCGCGACAGTCGTGACAGTACCGACGAGAGCCACAATGATTCGATTGAGGCCCGGAAAAAGTTCCCACGCATAGACAAACAGATAGAGCAGAGGAATCCAGCGCAAATGTCCCAAGCCTTCCAAAAGGAGGCCCAATGTATCTAGTGAAGCTGAGGCCGAATTTGCGGCGATTGCCATCGACGAGACGATACTAAGTATTCCTGCGAACAAGCAGGCCGCGAGACTAATATCGGGACCGAGGCGGAAAAATTGAAATTCCCGATTTCGAGCGAAGGAATCGGTTGCAATGTAAAACAAGGTTAAAATTGCCAGGCCCCAAGAGGCGATTTCGGTCGCGGCTCTAGAAGTGGCAAGAAGAACCGGAAGAAGCACCATGAGCCAAGGGATCGGCAAGCCCAATATTTGTTTGAACGCGTGAATAGTTTTTTCGCGGCCAATCGAAAGGTCAGCGCTGTAGCTCCATCGACCACGGACATGCTCACGCCGTCTTGCGCTTGGAGTTCCGCTCGCGCTTCTGTTGGATGAACCAGTGGTACTCATGCAGTTCTCCGGTAGCGCCCGGTGGCGGCCATGATCGATCGGTAGGCGCGAAGCGTTTCTACGACCATTTTCTCTGGATCGAAGAGCGAGCTGATTTTGGTTCTTGCTGCTTCGCCAATTTGCTCGTTAGGCAGCTGATTTTCGAAAACAGCCAACAGCAGATCGGTGATTTCATTCACATCGGCGGGGCGAACCAAAAAACCCTCAAGTCCGTGTTCGATCATGGCGGAAATCGGACTCATTTCTGAACCGATGACGACTTTCTTCTGTGCCATCGCCTCAAGAAGCGACGGCTCGAAGCCAGACGTTCTGGCTGAAAGATTCACGAAGACGTCGGCGCGTGAGATCGCGCGAACTTGATCTTCATGTGTGAGGTCGCCGGTGAAAATGACTTTGCTCCCCAGCGCCAGCATGAGTGCCTCAAATTCGATGTCTTTGAACTTGGGGCCATCACCGATTACGATCAATCGCGAATTTGGTTTCCGGATCGCGACTTGTTCGAAGGCCCTCAGCAGACTGGCCATCTCGCCGATTTCATTCATGTCGCTAACGGTGACGGCCACGTGGACCGAACGCGGAATAGTCAACCAGGAACGCGTCTCTTGCTCGTTAGTTTCGTCAATCGGCTTCAATGCTCCGATTTCGATTCCGTAGGGAACGGTGTGTATTTTTGCATCGGGATAGAGGTAATAACGCTCCAAAGAAATTCGTTCCCTTGGACTGGCTACGAAGACTCCGTCCGCGGTGGCCAAAAGCTTTCGGTCGCGCCCAAAGTAAGTGGAAAGAAACTTAATTCCGACGCTCATCCCAGTTCCGAGGATGCTGCCTAAGCTTTCCTGCCCCATCCCCATTATCGCAAAAAGATCTGCCATGTGAGTGGCTTGGACATCGTAAGCCATCGCAAAATCGTGATCTTTTTTTATTAAACCTACGCGGATCGCAGAGCTGTCGAGCGCATGAACGATGTGAAATGGCTTTTCGCGGTGAAGCTCTAAGAACTTCGAACGAACTAAATCTTGAAATCTTGGTTGATGGGCCTGCGATCTTAAGCGCGATGATCTGCTAGGGGCAATGCTCACGACGCGAACTCCATCAGCTTCCCTAACGGTTGTCGCTCCACCAAGGCTTTCGCCCGTGATGATCGTCACGCTGTGGCCTCGAAACGCTAAGCCGCGGGCAATGAGACGCAAAAAACTTGGACCGGCGACCCGGCCAGAAGTAGGCCGCGTTTGAATCAATGGCGCATACTGTGAGATCAGCGCGATATTCAGTTGGTCTGGAATGGGCTTTCGAGAAAAAAACATCGACTTCAAGAGTACGAAGGGTTGGCCTGATGAGCAAGGACCTGCGAATAAAGCCGTGAAATCCGATTCACCGCAATGTCCCGCTTCGATTCCAGCGCGCCAGCCGAAATTTGCGACCAAACGTAATCGCGATTCTCATCAAAGGAAAGGACGGCCAAGGCTTGTGCCATCCAGGCAACGTCGGGTACCAGACCAAGAGTTCTTACATCTGGTTCCAGCACGGATCTTTGGCTTTCAGAGCCTACTAAAGGCATTGGCAGCACCTCCGTCCACGCCTTTACCGAAGAATCCGATAGGCCAGCCATAATCGCACCGTCAAACTCGCCCGACTGAAGGATTTCGAGTGCGTCAGTTGGCGACTCTAGTCGTAGCCGGTAGGCTTGCGCCGATTGGCGCTCCCATTTCTGAAGCCGTTCGCGTTCCGACCGAGATAAATGGGTGCGGTCACAAAAGACGGTCAGTTCTACATCCGAACAGTACTCAAAGAATTCAATGGCACTTTTCAAGGCGTCCAAAAAGTCGAACCGTTCTGTATAGGTTCCCGCCAAAACAAAGCGTCGCGCTGCCCGAGCGGAATCTTGGCTCATCGCCGCTGCATCCAGATTTTCGCTCAAGTTTCTTTGGAAGCTAGGGTTTTCAACTCCCTGTTTTAACCAGTCACTTTCGGTCGCTGCCGCGCCCAGGTTTCGCCAAAACTGAACTGTTTTTGTGCGTGTCATCGGCGACGAGAGATGGGAGACAATCGCTCGGGGGCGCAGACGGTTACGTGAGCCAATGCGAAGTCCATCCAAAAGTGGGAAAGTCGAAACCTCCGCTGAAAAAACTTTATCGCTGATGGCGAGTCCGGGATCAATAATGTGGACGATTTCGGGTCGCCAGTTGAGAGCAAGAGATGCGGCCATAGGCCATTCCCATGCTTTGAACGATCGAAATGGAAAGCGGACTTCGATCCGTTGAGGCAATTGGAAATCGATTTGTTGGCCGCGCCATTGAGTGAAGACGAGGACCTCATGGCCGAGTTCAGAAAGTTCGCAAAGGCGCTCGTGGAGTCTGCGGCCTAATCGCGAGTTGATCCGATCGGGGTGTATTCGGGTGATAAAGAGAATCCGCATCTTCAGGGCCTTGTGGGTTGTGTCGGGGATTCTAGGATTTCGATAAGCCGCTCAATAATTTTTCTGTTAGCGTCCGGAATCGGCAGCTGGGAAAACTCACGCGGAGTCGTCCAGTTTAAAGCTGTGTGCTGTTGGAGTTTCGGTTCGCCTTTCCAGTAATAGACGTCGTAAAACAAAATCAAAATCGATATCTCGCCGTAGGTGTGAGTGGCGGCGTGACGAAGTGGTCCGATTTCGGCCTCTATTCCAAGTTCCTCTTGAAGCTCCCTTTTAAGAGCGCCTTCCGGCGATTCACCTTTTTCAATTTTCCCGCCCGGAAATTCCCACTGGCCGGCCAATGTGTGGCCCGGAGGTCTTTGTCCGACGAGGACTTTTTCCCCTCGACGTATCAATCCGGTGACCACTGGAATCCAGATTGGTCTTTGTATGCGAGTTCCATGAGGAGGTGTACGGATCGGTGATGACATCAACCCTCACACTACCGAACCTAGAAGCTCGATACAATGCTTAGGATGTGTGCTTTCAATTAATCCAGTTGTTCAGACTAATTGCCTAAGAGCCTGGTGAAAGAAACGCGGGCCACTGAAGACGAGCCCCGAGTAGGTTTGAACACAATCGGCGCCGAGGTCCAGGCGCAATCGCGCTTCTTCACCGTCAAGCACGCCGCCTGCTGAAATTACAAGTAGGCCTGATCGGCGCTGCCCAAGCTCATGAAGCGCTGTCTTAAGAAAATCCCGCGAGCGAATTGTCAGCGGAGCACCCGAAAGACCGCCCTCGGTAGGCAGGTGAGTGAAGCCTTGGGGCCTCGCTGCGGTCGTATTCGTTGCGACGAGTCCGTCAAGCGCGAGTTCAGAAATCACATTCCAGCAAGAATGGCGAGTTTCGACGTCCATATCGGGACTCAACTTCAATAAGCCTGGGATCTGAAAACGCTGGAGCGTGTCTGCAATTGGGGATAAGAAGCTTCGCAATCGAGCCTGTGAAAATAGATCCCGTAGTCCTTTTGTATTTGGGCTGCTGATATTGATGACGAACGCGTCCGCAAGTGGACGTTCTTCAATGGCACGTGACGGATCCATGAATGTTTCGATCAAAGCCAAGTAATCCTCGTTCGCCTTTTCGAGCGTCGTGTCCCTTTGTTTTCCTATGTTGATGAAAATAGGAAATCGAAAGTCTTGCCCCATTTCACTCGAGCGCAGTGCTTCTTTTACTCGCCAATCGCGGACCAGAAGCCGCGTCGCGTGTGCGCCGGGACTTGGAAATCCCATTTTATTCCATAGCGATTCTGTCTTTGTCTCCCGAGACATGATCCGTCCCGGGTTTGGCTTTTGAGCCAAAGGAGTCACGGTGCCGATTTCCACAAACCCGGCACCAAAGTGCTGCCAACTAGAAATTTGCCGGCCGTCTTTGTCAACCCCACCAGCTATTCCAAGTGGGTTTCGAAAAAAGATCTGTCGGCCTTTTCGCTTCCAAGTAAACGATCGCGCGTCTGCTTCGACAGGTGCTGTTGCCAGCGCCGCTAGTTCCAGCCCGAACGGCGCTAAGTCGTGTGAGAGTTGAGCTGGAAGCCACAGCCACGGTTTCATTATCGTGGATACAAGCCGCGTAAAAGCATCGCGCGTTCCAGACGGCGAACCGCTTGGCCCATCGCCGCCGTTCGCATGTCGATTTTCTTTTCGACTTTGAGTTCCCAAACCTTGTCGAAAGCACCGACGATCACTTGCCGCATGCGTTCGTTCACTTCGCTTTCAGTCCAGAAGAAGTACTGAAGACTTTGAACCCATTCGAAGTAAGAAACGATGACGCCACCGCCGTTTGCTAGGATATCTGGACAGATCAAGACATCGCGCTCGTGCAAGATTTTTGTCGCAGAATTGTTGGTCGGCCCGTTGGCACCTTCAACGATGATCTTCGCTTGAATTTTTGCTGCATTGGCCTCGTTGATTTGGTTTTCCATCGCACACGGAGCAAGAACGTCGCACTTAAGTTCCAGGAGGGCCTCATTCGAAATCGAGTCAGCCTGAGGAAAGCCTTTAATCACTTTCTTCTCTGCCACCCACTTCAACAGGGCAGGAATATCGAGTCCGTTGGGATTGTGAATTCCGCCCGAGACATCGCTCACGGCCAATACTTTAGCGCCTCGCTCGTAGGCATAGAGGGCGGCGTGACTTCCTACGTTTCCGAAGCCCTGAACGACCATTGTGGTCTGGTTCATTTTCATACCTAGTTTTTCGAGCGCTTTTTCTGCGATGAAGACGACGCCGAGTCCAGTGGCTCCGTTGCGACCTAGTGAGCCGCCGACTTCCACCGGCTTTCCAGTCACAACTCCGGGTTGAGAATAGCCAACCTCTTGCGAGTAGGTGTCCATCATCCAGGCCATGGTTTGTGCGTCTGTACCCATGTCCGGGGCTGGAATATCGACTTGTGGCCCAATCAGAGTTCCAAGTTCCGACGTGTAACGGCGAGTGAGATTTTGCTTTTCCGTGCGCGACATTTTTAGCGGATCAACCGCGATTCCACCTTTCCCGCCGCCAAGTGGAAGATTTAACAGCGAACACTTAAACGTCATCAGTGTCGCAAGCGCTGCAACCTCTGACAGCGATACTTCTTGATGGTAGCGAATGCCGCCCTTGTAGGGTCCAAGGGTCGAAGAGTGCTGAACCCGGTAACCGGTAAACACTTTCACCGAGTAATCGTCCATGCGCACCGGAACAGAAACAATAATCGTTTTTTTGGGTCGCTTCACGCGGGCTAAAACGTTGGGATCGCAGTTCACGACTTTTGCGGCATCGTCGAGAATTTTGATTGTGTTATCGAACATCTCGCCACGATAGAGCTCTTCGCTTGAGTGGTAGAAATGATTCGAGTCTGTTTGTGATGCACTAGATGTTGAAATACCAGATCCGGCCATAATTCCCCCTGTAGGTCCCGCTTTCGACCCGCCATTAAAAGTGACTCCCCCTAGCATGGCAAGTCGCATTTCGATTCCTTGGCACGGTGAAAGTTGATTTAACGACGTCTTCGTGATTGTGTTGATTCATGACGCAAGTGACTCGGATGGCCATGAAGGATTTCACTCAAAGTCTTACGGCGGGACTACCACGTTTGAACGGGCGCGAGGTCGTTATCGTCGGCGACGTTGGTGTCGACGAGTACACTCTTGGCCAGGTGCGCCGAATAAGTCCCGAGGCTCCGGTTCCAGTAGTTGAAGTAGAGAAAGAAGAATCCCGACTAGGTCTAGCTGCTAACGTTGCACAAAATGTAAGCGGCCTTGGCGGTGTTCCTCGTTTGATCTCTGTGATTGGTGAGGATGCTGGTGCGGGTCTTTTAAAAGACCTTCTTAGGTCTGCAGAGGTTCCCGTCGACCACCTTGTCGTCGATCGCAGCCGGCCGACCACGCGAAAACTTCGAGTCATGGTGCAAAACCATCACATCGTGCGCGTCGATTACGAAAAACGAAAATTCTTATCTCCTGAAATAGAAGCCCTCGTGATTGAGCAGGTGGCCAAAGCCCTTCAGTCCCCAAAAGTGGTCGCACTGATAGTGCAAGACTATGCGAAAGGTGTGATCAGTGAAGGGCTTGTTGGCAAAGTCGTAGCCATGGGTCGAGAAAAAGGAATTCGAATTTTAGCGGACCCTTATCGCTCGACACCGCTTTCGCTCTATCGCGGGGTTGACCTTATGACCCCCAATCATGACGAGTCTATTGCGCTTTCGGGCGTCGGTGCGGATGAACTTCGCGCAAGCAACGATACTCTCAACGAAATCGGAAGAGTGTTGATGGAGGGCATAAGGTCTCAGACAATGGTCATCACGCGCGGTCGCGACGGTATGCGAGTTTTCGAGAATGGAAAAATCACCGACCTGCCTACCAATGCCAAGCAGGTCTTTGACGTGACGGGTGCCGGCGACACTGTCATTGCTGCTTTAGCGCTTTCATGGGGTTCGGGCTTGTCGCTGGTAGAGGCCTGCGCGCTTTCCAACATCGCGGCCGGAGTCGTAGTAGGTAAAGTCGGCTGTGTGCCGTGCAAAAGAAGTGACTTGATTGAGGCGATTCACGCGCTAGCGTTATAGCGCGTCGCAGGCCACTTTCCTGGCCACTTGGCTGATTCAAGCAGCTCTGAAACCAATCTTAATTTCCTTCCAGGCAATTGAAAAAAATCGCCGACCCTGTATTGGCGCCCGAGGCAGCACCCCGACATAGACCTGCTTCGACTTTTTATAATACAGTGCAGTCGTCAGACTCAACCCCCATACACTACATTCTCAGGAGCAAACCTTGAAACCTTCCGCTTTGATTTCCAAGTTAATTACCGCGCTTGCGCCGTTGGCAATTTCAACTGCTTCGATCGCATTCGGCCAACCCGTTCCCGCCCCAGCCGCCGCAGAAATGGCCTGCGTCGTCGGCGTTGTGACTGGCAAAGATCTTCTGGCACAAGCAGAGGGCTCTGATCCAACAATCGCCACCACCTCTCAGGTGATTTCACTTCCGATTGTTGATGGCAAAGGCGACCAGGAGTTTCAAATCAACGGTCAAACGGTGGCCGTCATGATGTACAAAAAAGAATTCGCCGATCTCTATAATGTCGACGTTCTTCTTTTGACGCCTAAGGCGGACTTGCCACCACTTGGCCCGCAGGTCAACGCTTCGATCAATGACTACCTCGTCAATGAGGGGCCGGCGAAAGACAACGGCTGGACAATTAAGCCGGGTCCGAATTCAACGAAATACGACTATCTTTTGAGCCAAAGTGGCACATTCGCATTTACCAACAAACTGCAAAAGGTTTTGAAGGCGGAAGGCAAGTGGGGCACTTACCCGTTTAGCTCGATGACCACGCACGTAAACAATATGTATTACGTGGCCGAAGAAGTTCAGGCGTTGTTGAAAGCTGGGAAGATTGCCGAGTCAGACGTACTCGGAATTTACACGGCGTTCACATGTACATTGAATAAGTAATCAAATTTATTCTGGAGGCCCTGCGGGGTCCAGCTGAGGCTAGACCCCGCACATTGGTCCAAGACAAGAGGTCCTGCCGATCGGGTTACTTCAGTTTTTATAGATAGCGGCGGTCGCGGTGCCGCCCAGTTCTTAATGGACCTATAAGGAAAATGGTCCACTCTTCCGATCTGAATGATAAGCATGTCAAATTCGTCGGAAGCGAACTCCAGCCAACCGGCTGTTAAATTAAAGCAAATCAGAAAAAAACGCCTCGTCGCAGGCGTGGCGTTTTTCGGCGTCGCCGTTCTCGTGGCCGTGGAAATCTATTTGCCCCAGTTGTCGGTTGTAAACTTAGTCGACCTTTCTAACAATGATCAGTTTGCCTCGATTGCCAGAGTAGTTCAGACCAATGCTGACGTCCGACAGAAGCCAGATAATTTAGACGAATGGTTTCGCGCAGAAACGAATGGAAATGTGGTCAAAGGTGACGCGATCTATTCTGGCATCAATTCAAGTGCCGACGTGAAAATGAACTCGGGTGCCGAAATTGAAATTCAGGATGAAGTGCTTGTCATATTTGACGGCGACAATCAGATTTCAATTCCTGATCAGGCTAGGGGCATGGTCCGTCTTCAATTTGAACCTGGCGCAAAGCTTTCGTTTTCTGGTCAAGTGTCACAAGTTTCCGGCGGAAAGGGAGCCCAATCTTTGGGTGCGGCAATTCTGACCGTGAAAAGTGGAGCGGCCCAAATTTCTACACCTGAAGGTGGATTTCGAAAGTTTGAACGCGGCGAGAAGATCGAGCTCAATATCAAGATATCAGAAACCAAAATGCTGAAAAGCGTGCCCGTTTCTCGCCAAAGCCTGTCGAAGGCCCGAGGTAAATCGGTTTCTCCGTCCGCTGTTTCACCAGTTGCAGGTTTTCAAAAGCCGATTCAAGCACCTTCTTTATCGGCTCCCTCTGACTCCGTCGAGTCTGATACCACACAAGCAGCAGTGGCAGAGCCAAATCAGCCGGCCCCGATCATCCCTCTTCCGGAGGTCCAGGAGCCCGTTGTTGCGAGGCCTCCGATTCCTACCGATGCCGAACACAACCATCACCACGTCTATCTTTTAAAAGAGTTGTATCAAAGGAAAGACAAGCTATTTTTAGAGGCTCGCTCGATGCCAAAGTATGTGCGCGCGCGCGTGAATTTAACTTGGGCCGACACCCCTGATCGAAAGCCGGGACAAGATGCCGTTATTCAGGTATCGAGTTCCGAGGACTTTTCTAAACCATGGCTCGAGGGAGTTTCAAAAACTGCAAACCTCGGCCACAGTTCTTGGCCATTGGGCGAAAACTTTTGGCGTGTCTCATATGATAAATTGAATTGGTCTCAGCCCAAGAAAGTTTCGCTGTCTGCCGACTTTGATCGCGCACGTCGTCCGAAGATTATTTCTCAACAATCCGAGCTTTCGCTTCCGAATGCAGGGCCTTCCCGGCGAAATAGCAGGACTGTGAAAGTTTCTGCAGATCTCGAGTTTCGTGAGAATGGCAAAGTACCACCTATTGCCTGGGTTCTTCACGCGGCAGACAAAGAAGATTTTCATCCGCTCGCCACGAAGATGATTCTTGTCAGCGCTAGGAAGATCAAAATTCCGTTGAAGCGCATTGGTCGTTTTTATTTCCGCGTTCAAGGTGTGAACAAAGATGGTCAGCTTTCGGGCTATTCGCCGACCAAAGTAGTTTCCGTTGTTGCGCCGAAGATCCCGAAGCCAGAACCGGTCATGCTCCGAGCGGTGGCAGCCGCAGATGAAGAAGCAATTGCATTGAAGGAAGAAGCGTTACGTCGTGAAGCCGCCCTAAAAGAGCAAGCGCTAAAGCAGGATGAGGCCTTGAGAGAAGAGTCGCTGCGGCGGGAGGCAAAAGCGAAGTCCGCGGCAGAGCGAAAAGAGCGCAAAGCGATGGCCGTACGTTTAGAACAAGAGCGGGTAGCGAATTTGGAAAAGCATTATACGAATCGCAATCGATATTGGCATATCGGACTCGAGACTGGGCTTTTTGGCGCGGCGGTCGAGGGTGGAGCCAGCGCGGCTGGTACATCCAGTACGAGCCCATCAGCAGGCCCCATCGTCGGCTTCACCGGTGGATTCGACGACGGTCGAAAGTCCGCGCGCGTTTCATATCGGAAGGAGTCGGTCGTCGATCGACAATCAGTTTCAGGTGATGATCTCGCAGCTTCGCGACTTGATTTGCGCTTTGAATCTTGGCTAAAATTTACGGATAGTATTTTTAAGCGACCGATGCGATACGGTTTATTAGGAGGCTATTCACACTATCGAATACCGAGAACAACCCAAGTGACCCAGCCCTTTGATTTGTTCAAAATGGGTTTCGCATTGGAGTTTGAGGTTGGAGAAAAGTGGCGAACGGGCGGCGATTTTATTATCGGAAAGTGGATTGATTCGAATCAGACGTTCGAAGCCAACGGCTTTTTGAATTATGACTACAGTAAGGTGTTCGGCGTAGGGCTTGGCTATAGGCTGAACATATACGATGCTGGCTCTGGCAGCGATGCCGGACTCGGCTCGCCTTACCGTGGCATTGTTGGCGAAGCCTATTCCGGATTTCGCTATTCTTTTTAAGTCGCACTTGAGCGAACCGGTTCCCACTTGATCAAAAGGCCAAAAGTCGCTCGAGCTGAACTGACAGTCGCCGTTCTTCTTTCTTACCAAGGAGGATGGCTGCCGAGCTCGAGATTTGGATCACGTCCCAAATCCTCAAGCCGTTCCCATTCGCTGGCTAGAAACTGTCCGACTTCCCCATACGCGCGTGCAAGGGCACTTTGTCTTGTTGAAACATCATTGTTTTCACAAAGCGAATCTGGATCATACGATGCGCCAGCGCAAATCGCGATTTCGACGTCTGAATCATCCATTGCGTTCAGCCAAGTCTTCACGGGCATAGGCGCTTTGGGGTTCATGGCAGGATCAAAAACGTAGTATTCATCGCTGGCAGTCGTTCCTGTGAGGGTCGTAACTTTCGTTATTGCGGCCACATGGTACCACCACTGAACTTCCCCGGCGGGCGAATTGCCCGTGCGTACATTCAGGTTCCCGAAAGCGAAAATTTTCGCTGTTGGAATGTTGGCAGAGGAAAGAAGTTTTGCAATTACATCGTCCGCGACTGTGGCGCGAACAAAGCAACCATCGTCAGGGTAGAACCATGTGGCTCGACGTTTTCGAAGGCTGTCGTCGGTGAAGGCTTTCTCGTCTCGCACAAGTTCGAAACTCGCTTGTAGATCGCGTTCCAGCATAAGTGGGACACGGTTCCAGGCTGCTTTGTCGAAAGATGACTTCGCCCAGACGACCGGACCGACGCCAAGCTGTTTGTTGGCCGGCGGCCGACTTCGCCCTTTGGCCGCGCGGACGAAGAACTCTGCGGCAACTCCCGGGGGGCGGTGGGCCGAGGAACTGGCTGATCCAGCCGATGTCGTAAACAGCATGGCGAAGGTTAGCAAAGCTGAAAGCAGGGGGCGGTGAAGCATTAAACGACTCCTAAGGTCCAAGACCGTATGAAATTCTTTCCAAATCAATGCTGAGGGTCAAGTGAGCAATGAAGTTCACGGTAGCGACCAAAGGCCACAATTCGCAGGTGGCCCGAAGTGTTCAATCTGTGTTACATTCCGGCCACTTATGAGTTTAAACGACATCTCCAAGCATTTAGCTTCGCCCCAAGGCCCAGTTGACCGCGTTCTCGAAGCTCAACCGGGTCTTCCGGAAGTCATGCCGCAGGTTGCAGAAAAAGTGTCCTTTTTTGATCTTCCGATGGACGAACTCGCGCTTCGTTTAAGCGGGATGGGAAAAGAAAAGTTCCGCGCCAAACAGCTTTTCAATTGGGTCTATCAGCAGAGAATTCACGACTTCGATCAGATGTCGAATGTATCGAAAGCGTTTCGCGCCGAGCTGCCCATGCTTTTTGATTTCCACGAAATGAAAGTCGTTCAGGAATTAAAGAGTGTCGACGGCACTCGCAAGTGGCTGTTTGATGTCGGGCAAGGGATGACCGTTGAGACGGTTTTGATCCCCTCTAAAGACCGTCTCACTCTTTGTGTGTCCAGTGAAGTCGGCTGCAATATGGCTTGTCGGTTTTGCTATACAGGCAAGCAAAAGATGAAGCGCCGACTTTCTGCTGGGGAAATCGTCGGCCAGTTCCTGCACGCTAGCGACAGCCTTAAAAAAGATGATTTACGAGTCACAAACATCGTCTTCATGGGAATGGGCGAGCCGCTGGACAACCCAGATGAAGTATTTAAGGCCATTCGAGTTTTGCATGAGCCAGACGGCATCGGTTTTTCGCGCAGAAAAATAACGGTCTCGACGTCGGGCATTGTCCCACTGATGCCGAGAATCACTGAAGCGGGTGTTCGTATGGCTGTCAGTTTAAATGCGCCGAACGACGAAACTCGCACGAAAGTGATGCCAATCAATAAGCGGTGGAATATCCATCAGCTACTAGATGCTTGTAAGGCCCACTCAGAAGCGTCGGGCGATCATGTGACGCTCGAGTACGTGCTTTTAAAGGGTGTCACTGACCGTCTTGAACATGCGCGTGAACTTTACCAGCTGACCAAAGACGTTCAATGCAAGATCAACATCATTCCCTTCAATGAACACCCGGGAACTGACTACTTACGTCCAGACGCCGAGCAGGTCGTGAAATTTCAAAACGAATTGATCCGTCTAGGAGCGCACGTTTTACTTCGGCGCACAATGGGTCGAGATATTTTCGCAGCCTGCGGCCAGCTGACGTCGCTCTATGAAGGTCGGCCGGAAACGATGAGTACGGCCAGAAATCAAAACTCCAATCAAAACGCAAATCAAAACATTGTCCCTACAACAGGAGAAACTGCGCGTGTCTGAAATTTTAGTGGTCGGTAGTCTTGCCTATGATTCTATTTCTACTCCAGCCGGAAAAACCGATCGAACACTGGGTGGAAGTGCCAACTACTTCTCGCTTGCGGCAAGTCTCTTCGCGCCCGTTCGAATTGTCGGCGTTGTTGGTGAGGACTATTCCGAATCAGACTTGAAACTTTTGACTGACCGCAAAGTGGACGTCGCGGGCTTACAAAAAAAACCGGGCAAAACCTTTCACTGGTCCGGTGCCTATGATGGCAACATGAACGAAGCTAAAACATTGCAGACCGACCTCAATGTCTTTGGCGATTTCAATCCCGAGCTGCCAGCAAGTTACCGAGATTCGAAATATGTTTTCTTGGCTAACATCGATCCCGTTTTGCAGTTGCGAGTTTTAGAGCAAGTGACAAAGCCGAAATTAGTAGGCGCAGACACGATGAATTTTTGGATCTCGTCGAAAAAAGACATCTTGCTACAAGTCCTCGCGAAAATCGATGCGCTTTTGATTAACGAGGGCGAAGCGGAAATGTTGACGGGGAAAACCAACGCCATCGCCGCAAGTGACGAACTGATAAAAATGGGCCCCAAGGCTGTTGTTGTTAAACGCGGCGAATATGGTTTCGTACTTCGCACGGCAGAAGGATTTTTTATTCTGCCAGCGTACCCAGTTGCTAACGTGGTTGACCCAACTGGAGCAGGGGACACATTCGCAGGCGCCTTTTTTGGAACTCTCGCAAAATCCGATCGCGGTCTCGATTTGGTTTCGTTGAAAGAGGCGTGTGTGAATGGTTGCCTCATGGCGAGCTTCACAGTCGAAAACTTTGGCGTCAAAAGTCTACGAGATTTGACGATGGCGAAACTCGGAGCACGAGGCGAGTCTTTCAACGTGATCACGCGCCTCTAGGTAAAATTCGAATTTGATTAGAGACAGAATCCCACGCCTAAGACTCCATTCGTGGTGTTGCCGGCCTCGTCGATTGCGCGGTAATCGACGGATGGCGGCAATGCGCCTTCGTTCCAATCACAAGAAGTCGAATTTGATCCATCTAGGCATCCAGAGAGGCTCGCCGGCAAAACTCCAATGACTTCGTAGGTAATTCCTGCGACCGCAGAGATGTTATCCGTCGCCGCGAAAAACGTTCCGCTAGATGGGCCGCAGCCCCAATAGATTCCGTTTCCTTCGCTTGCTGAAAGTGTCGGACCGGTGCGATCGACCATTGCGGAGCCAAGTTCAATGATCTCGCTGCCAAACGTGAGTCGGAAGTTCAAAGTTCCGTCGGCCAGCGGAATTGTCGCTGGCTCAATCGACAGCGCTCCCGATTGAGAAGTGACGGTTGTAACGGTGACCCAACTGTCGTCGTCATCGCTAGCTTCAAGTTTCAGGCTTGCGGCCTCACCACTGGCGACCCATGTAAATCCGATTTCAGATGCCCCATTGATTACGGCTGGGATGGGTGTCGCTTCCTGAATGACAATTTCAGTTGGAACAACTGGTTCCGGGTTTGATGGATTCTGTGGTGGTGAATTGGAATTGCTATTATCGAGATTGATCGAAAATCTGCCTAACAGAAAATCACAGCCAGACAGGAGGCTTGAGAATAGGAGCAACTGAATTAGCAAAAGTTTTCTGGGCATTTGTCATCCTCTACAGACGTACAGCTGGACGAACGACCTGACGTCGTAAGTACCGATCGGATTCTTCTGCGCAATCTTAAGGAATCTGTCGAAGTTTGACTCTTCACCTTGTTTTGTCGGTTCATTCGTATTGTTTTGAAACAAATCGACTAAAGTGCTTTGGCCTGACTATTGAGCAGCCGCTGGCACCCAGTCCGAATCTAAAAAGCCGCGTTTGAACCCGACCGGACTATTGTCCCATTAACTCAATAAATCTCAAGATTTTCCCGATAGATAGAGCAGAGAGGACTCATGTCCCGTTTGAAAAAGCCCACGTCGCCTCGCGCGGCGCCAAAAGATGATCTCATCGATTCGCTTCTCGGAGACGAGAACGAGGGGGCTTCTTCGTCTTCGTCAAACCGCACCAATTCAGATACGTCACCATCGGTGAATCGACTTTCTGCTGTTCGGCGACCGCCACCACCACCGCCGCCGCCGCCAGGAGCTGACGACGACGAAAATGATGCAGTGTTTAGCTTTGAATCTCAGCCAGGCGCTTCACTGAACTTGGTGACAAATCCGATTGCGGAGGCTGACAAAACTTTAAGCGTTGTGCGGCCTCTCGACGATATGAAGACGACCGTCGCGAGAGTGTCAGAAGCAGACAGTTTGGCGGACGATTCGGATGGACGGTCTATTTCAAAAGTAATTGATGAAGAGGCTGAAAGTGAGGCTGCGGCTCGCCGAGCGCGAATGGAGCAGTCGATTCGCCGAAGGACATTTGATCTCGAGGCTGCCGACGATGATGTTGATCGAGACGGAGTTATCGATGCAGACTATGAAGATCAAAGTGCGGCACCGACGCGTCCAATTGAGACGCCAAAAAAGTCGGCAGAAAACTTTGTCGCCAGACCACCAGAAAAACCGCGAAGCGATAAGCTTCAGCGACTTGAGGATGTACTTAAGCGGCTGACTCCGCAGTTCGATAAAAAGCCCGAACGACCAAAAGGCCCATTGTTTGCTCCGATCGAAGATGTGGTCGAAAAACCGGCTTCACAAGCTGTCGAGCGCGCGAAAGTGGCGGACCAAAAAGCGGGATTCAAATCTGCTCTTGACTCCGTTCAGCCGCCGCCAGCTAAACCACCTGGCGTAGTCGCCAAAGCAGCAATGCCTGATGCAACTCCGACGGATGCGATAAACGCTGTTGAGCTTTCTTCTTCTTCTCAGCCCGAGCGTGCACCAACGAAACCGGTGACCGCCGATGACGAAAAGACGATCGCGGCCGCACAAACAACCTCGCCAGCGATGCGTCAAAATACAAGTGATAGTCCACGGCCAATTTGGCAGGACGCAAAGACCGAAGTCATTTCGAAGATGACCTCGGGCGATAATCCGGATTCAGATCCTGAGGGCGAGCAGTTTATGCCAACGGAAATTCGACCGAATTCTCCGGGCGCACGGTTTCGCGAACAATCACGTCAGGCTCAGCCAGGTGCTGCGATATTCTCGTCTGCAGAGGCAGCGCTTCGGCAGTCCGAAAATCTTCGGGTTGCTCAGAAGCGAATTTCTGATCTGGAAGGTGAACTCGAGCGCGTGCGTCGTGAAAATGAAAGCTTGCGGTCGGCCGGAGAAACGCTTCGACGACGAATGGACGAGCTGCAAAGCAATGCCGAAAATGCAGAAATGAACACCCAAGAGGCAAAAAAGATTGCTGATGAAGAGCGCAAAGTCCTTCGTGGCCAAATAACTAGTCGCGATCGAGAAATCAATGAACTGAAAAGTCGAATCGACGACGCCGAAGGTCGCTTGGAATCGAATTTCCGGAAAATTCGTGTTCGTGAACGCGACCTCGAACACCGAATTGAGATCATTAAGGCCGAAAGTCAGTCGATTGCAGCCAGCAAAGATCGCATGATCCTCGAGCTGAAGCGGCAAATTGACCAAATTTCATCCGAGTTGAATCATGCAAAAGCTCAAGTGCAAGAGACGTTTGGTCAGTTCAAAGAACGACAAGAAACAGCCCGTCGTGCGGTTCGTGCTTTGCGAATTGCGCTGACAGTGTTAGAGGGCGAAGAGGAATCTGGTTCAAGAAAAGCCGAGTAGGACTCAGTTGAAGTGAAGCGCATTAAGGTCGTCATCTCAGATTTGCATTTAGGGCGCGGGCGCACACTGGAAGGTGGGGCCACGAATTCGCTTGAAGAGTTCTATTTTGGGAAAAAGTTAGTCGAGTTTTTCAACTACTATTGCTCGGGTGAGTTTCGCGACTCAGAAGTTGAAGTTGTCATCAACGGTGACTTCCTAAATTTTCTTCAGACGGACTATCGTGGCCATTTTCTGACTGTTGTTACCGAGGGCGTTGCTGTTGAACAGCTTCGGTCCATTTTGGGTGGCCACCGAGATGTTTTCGAATCGATGAAGAGTTTCGCGAGTTTTCCTAATCATTTTATTACCTACATCGTTGGTAATCACGACCAGGCAATGTTGTGGCCGGCGACTCGGCAAGTTTTCAACGAAGCGATTGGTACTGACATCCGTTACAAAAACATAGTTTACTTTTTTGATGGCGTGCACGTTGAACACGGTCACATGCACGAAGCGGCGAATCGACTAGACCCGAAGCGATTTTTTTTAAAGCGCAATTTACCTGAACCCATTTTGAATCTGCCGTTTGGATCGCATTTCTTTGTCGATTTTGTTTTAAAAATTAAACATAAACATTCTCATGTCGACAAGGTCCGTCCGTTCAACGCTCTGATCCGATGGGCCATCTTCAACGAACCGCGATTTACCGTGTATGCGTTTTTCAAACTGACATTGTACTTCTTGAAGGCGATGTTTTGGTCGGATCCTCGGCGGCACATTTCACTGCAAAGCGTTTTGCGAGTTCTGGCCGAGAGCGCGATTTTTCCTGATCTCAGCGAGTCGGCGCGCCGCGTTCTAAATGACGAACGGGTGCACACGGTGGTTTTTGGCCACTCTCACGTCTATCAGTACCGTCAATGGGGATTAAACAAAGAGTACTTCAACACGGGAACATGGACAGACATCACTTCATTGGATATTGAATCACTTGGTAAGATCACAAAGCTCACGTATGTTCTGATTGAGTACCCAGACGATGGCGGTCGGCCGCGAGGGCGCTTAAAAGAATGGCGCGGATACCATAGGATTGAAGAGGATGTCGCAGTCTCTTAGACACAGTACAAATTCGCCCGAGATCTGGTCGTTAAAACTTTCGGCCCCACCGGCGCAATCGCTTGTTGAACAAGGCCTTAAGGCATTTCATGCTATTTTGGCGAGGCAAGAAATTGGTTTTACCCGCCTCTCGGCGCGCGCTGATCAGGGGACGATCGATGGCGCTCAAGTCGCAATCGACGCGCGGGCGAAGGAAATCGCTCGCGTATCTAAACACATGGTTGTCATCGGGATGGGCGGTTCAAGCCTTGGAACCCGGGCGCTGTTATCAGCGGTTCCTAGCTCTTTAGGGCGGGGGTCGGTTTCGTTTCTCGATAATATCGACGGAGACCGATTTTGGAGCTGGCTTCGTGGACTTCATGACTTGGGCTCGATTCACTGGGTTTTGATTTCGAAGAGCGGCAACACCGTCGAAACACTGGGAATGGCAGATTTGATAGATCAACAGCTACGACTTTCTGGGCATCGGCGCTTGAGCAGCGTTGCGACGGTCGTTTCTGAGCTGAAAGAAAGTCCGCTGACAAAATGGGCCCGTCGCGAATCAGTGCCTGTGCTTGAGATCCCGATGGATGTCGGTGGACGGTTTTCAGTTTTGTCTCCTGTCGGCCTCTTGCCTGCTGCTTTTGTAGGACTTCGAATTGATCGAGCTCTCGAGGGAGCAGCGTGGGCACTTGAATCCCCCGGACTTGTGGCGCAAATGGCCGCAAAGTCATTGGAGTCGTTTTTGCGCGAGGAATGGGTGACAATGCTCTGGTCCTACTCGGACGGGCTGCGCGATTTTGGCGGTTGGTGGCAGCAGCTATGGGCAGAGAGTCTAGCAAAAAAGGTCAATCGCCACGGAGGTCCAGCACCTCGAGTGAGTACACCGATCGCGGCAGTAGGGGCGTGCGACCAACACTCGCTCCTGCAGCAAGTGATGGAAGGGGCGCCAGACAAATTTGTTTGGTTCCAGCGAGTTCTTGCCGCAGAAACCGGTGGTCCGCTTCTGGAGAGAACATTGTTTGAAGGCCAAGAATATATGGTCGGCAGATCTCTCGCCGATCTATTTCGTGCAGAGGCAGACGCTACGGAGCAAGCGATGTCCGAGGCGAACGTTCGCTCGGCGAGTTTAACTGCCGAAAAACTGGATGAGCGATCGATGGCGGCGCTGTTTATGCTTTGGCAAATGACAATTGCCGTTATGGGCGAGGTCCTAGACATCAATGCGTTTGATCAGCCCGGGGTCGAGCGCGGAAAAGTAATCGCTCGCCAATCACTCAAGAGTTAGCACGAACGTCGGGGTTCGTTTGATTCAGTTTTGCGGCAGGACTCAAGGTCAGGTCGTCACGACTTCTTGTTCAGGGGGCGCGCGCAATCTAGAATAGATTCGATGGCGCAACAGAAGAAGTTCAAAAATCAGAAACCGATTGATACAGATGAAGTAGTGGATCTCAATCCTGATGACTTGCCGGACGATGAGTCGGTGACCGTCACCAACACGCTAGACAATCCTGACGAGTCCGAGAAAACGGTTATTTCGGCCGGCGCCACTATGAATCGCCGAATTGCGGAGGCTACAAAGACTCCACCCTCGATCATGATGCTTGAGGGCCCAGCGGGCTACGTTGGGAAGCAATGGCCTATCGAGAAAAATGAGTTGATTATTGGTCGATCGATGACCTCGCAAGTTTTCGTCGATGACAAGTCTGTTTCACGTTCGCACACGAAAATTATTTTGAAAGACAATGACGTTTACGTCATGGATCTCGAGTCATCGAACAAAACGGTTGTCAACGACGAAGCAATTCCTCCGATGACGGCAATGAAGTTGAAAGACAACGACACAATTAAGACCGGTAACGTGCTCTTCAAGTATCGAGAGCGTGGAAGTTTGGAAGCGCATGCGCATGAACGGCTTCAGGAAAAATCGGAACGCGATCCACTGACTGGCGCGTATAATAAAGGTGCCCTTGCACAGCGCGGCCAGGAAGCTTTTAAGCGCGCGAAGCTTTTGAAAGTTCCAATTTCAATTGCCGTGTTTGACATCGACTTCTTCAAAAAAATCAATGATGACCCAAATTTCGGTCACCCAGGCGGCGACTACGTTTTGAAAGATCTTGTAAAGGTTATTTCTACGAAGCTCATTCGCGCGGATGACTTCTTGGCAAGATACGGCGGGGAAGAGTTTGTCGTTATTCTGTTCGGCTCGAACCTACAACAGGCGGTCGAAATCGGTGAACGGTTACGGCTTACCATCGAGTCGCATACGTTCGTTTACAACGGGCACACCATTCCAGTGACGATCTCAGTTGGCGTTGCGGCAAAGCAGCCAGAAATGTCAACATGGGAAGAGCTTTTCGCGGTTGCCGACACGGCTGTTTACGCTTCTAAACGCACCGGCCGAAACCGCGTCACTTCGGCTTGATGGGTACGGTGCTTGACGATACGGCTCCTTGAATAGGAGCATTTAGTTAAAATGATACATTCGAAACAAACTGAATCTCGCAACTCCTAATTGCTCGAACAGCCGAATTTTCATGGTTAAGCTCTACATCCGGTATCTGCGGATTGGCTGGATTTTGTGCCGATTCTCTTTGGCTATTCTCTTTCTCAGGCGCAAGAACGGGTTGTGATGGAAAGAATGTCGATGCTACCAAGTTTTGCAGTCGAACATTTTCGCCGCCAGAAGTGACCACGCGAACTTGGCCAAGATCATAGTCGGTTTTGAAGAATACAGCACTTCGATCAGCGTCAATCATCACAAATAAAACCTGACCAGAAGCTTTAGCGCGAATTGCGATTTCCTCTAGTATAGTGCCGATAGCTGAAGGACCCGCTTGTTTTATTTTGTCATAAATTGCAGTCGCCACAGCTCGGTTATTAGGATCGACGTTTAATAAACTCTCGAAGTCGAGGTGAACTTTAATGTTATGCGATTTGCCGTCTTTCCCAATGAACCCAAGCAGGATACCGTTTTTGATGTAGGTCAAATCGGCACTTCCTGAAGGATTAAGCGCTGCTGGTACATTTAAACCAGTCTCCGCATTAATCACATAATCGGTGGCAATAAAGACCTCCAGCGGAGCACTTTGCGCGATTGACGTCGTCAGCCCACACACCAATACCGTGGCTGAAACCGTGCGAAAAACTAATATCGAAAGTAAATTTGAAAGCATTCTCGTCCCCCTATTTTTCAAGCGAAGCACGCTTGGCCCGCTGTTCTGCTTATATAGATGGAAACAGAGAAGATGGAACGGGAAACTTTAACCCTATAGGTTTGACTCGATCGCAAAAGAGAAACTGTGCGACGGTATTAGGGAATGTTTGGCTTCGGGCCACTGTGTAACGAAAAGGAATCTTTGGCCAACCATCACTTTTCATCGAGGAGCAAAGTGCGCCCACCTTTTCGACACTTCCTGAGAAGAGTTCACTGTGCAGGGATGTTATGTCCTAACAGAACTTTAAAAAATCTGAACTTTTCTGTTCCTATTCGTTTTTATCAGGCAGCCGCGAATGCGAAGAACTTCTGGACGAAGTGACAGAACATGGCACCTCAAATGCTATGTATTTGTTTGCCCGGAAGGCTTTGGCCTTAGTGGGAAGTCGATGAGTCTACGCTGAGCAGCCAAGGGACGCTGTTCACCGGAAACGGCCTCGAAGACCAAGTAAGAAATAAAAAGTCGCCTAGACTTTAACCGAGTTTCCGACCGTCTGTGTCTCATGCACGGTGACAGCGGTCCATAGGAGGCGTGATGAGCGCAAGCCTTAGGAGCCTAGTTCTAGAGAAGTCCGATTCGATCGCACTTGATCGGGAAAGTGGTCGCGTGAGTGATCGAGACGTTGCGAAAGCAAAGTCGCCGGTAAGTCAGTCGTTGTTAAAGACGACGGTCGCAAGGGCGAACAAGGAAGCCGCCGAGTCGGTGGTCCTTTCGGATCTAGAGCTTGTTGATCAGGTGAAGGTTGGCAACCGAAAGGCCTTCACGGAACTGGTTCGCCGTCACCAACGCGGTCTCTTGCGCATCGTTTTACGACTGACGCGAGAACTGCCACTGGCGGAGGATATCGTGCAGGAAACGTTTATTAAGGCTTACGAAAAGATGGTGCTGTTTGAAGGCCGTTCAAGCTTCAAGAGCTGGCTCTATCAAGTGGGATTGAACACAGCGAAGAATCGCTTCCGTTCGCGCCCTCCGGAAGAATTCACAACGGATATCGTTCAAGGCGGCGTTGATGCTGGTGCGGAACGCGATCTAGTTAAAGGTGATGTGTCGCGACTGCTTCGTGCCCAAGTGGATTTGTTACCAGAACGTCAACGTATTGCGATCACTCTTCGGGTGTTCGAGGATTTGAGCTTCAAAGAAATCGCTCAAATCATGAACTGCCCTTACGACACTGCGAAAGCGAACTACCGTCATGCCCTTTTGAAACTTCGTGAGAAGTTTGAGCTTGAAATGGGCACCGGTGGAGATCTTGAAAACTGGAATTCTCTATTCAGCATGGACAGCGACGCTGGCTCGCCTTTTGAATCGTCTGGTAATTCAGGTACCGGTTCAGGTGGGTCTCGCGGAGCACAAGACCAACGGGAGGTAGATCTGTGAGTCACGAACGACTATGGCCAAAGCATCCTAATGTGGACGTGAGTATCGACTTATTAGAAGGCGAGCTCGATCAAGAGTTTGAAAAGGATTTGGAGATTTGGCTGAATAGCTCCGAGGGCAGCACGTCAAACATCAAAGAGGAATTGGAGATCTTGAGCCAAATCCGACAGTCCTTAAAGGACTCGGACGATGTGGCGGTACCTGAAAGCGGTCACTACTATGACGCTCTCGAGGCGCGAATTATGGGAGCCCTTGATCAGGCCATTGAATTGGGCGAGGTGGAAGATCGATCAAAATCTGTTCCGACGGAACTCGTTGCTTCTCAAGCGGCAGGAGATTCACGTGGGCGACAGGTTCGCCGCGGAATGGCTACGCGGGCAGGGCATCTTGCTGTTCTAGCGGGACTTGCGCTTCTGATGACCGGAAAATGGCCGCTGGCGATTGATGGTGCTGCACCATTGTCGAGTCTCGGAGCTCGGTCTTCTACGAGCACGGAGCTACTTGAAGCTACGCGATCGGCAGGTCCTTCGGTTTTGGCCAACACCGTCATGAGCTTTGAATCTGATTCGGATCTCGCGCTCGAGCTTGCAGCACGGGAAAATGTCGCCCGCCTTATGGTTGCGATGAACAGTCAAAATGCGGGCGGCCAGTCGGTCGACTAGACCGCAATCCTCGTTTGATCGACCAGCCAATCACTGTATAAAATTATAGAACAGTGAAGCTGGTCGAAATTTTTCGTTCAATATCCCAATCGGTTTTCTTTGCACCTCGTTTTGCAACGCGGTTTGTGACAGTGCTTTGTTTTGTCACAACCTGCCTAGCGGTCTTCTCAAGTTTGGGCTCGGCTAGCACGATGACAACCGAGCAGATGGTCGATCGGGAGCGAAAACGCCTCGAAGAAGTTTTTATCTGGAAAATGTCCGAAGAGCTTCGCCTCTCTGTCGAAATCGAAACGACGTTTGCCGAGGCAATCCGCGCACTGAACCGTGAAAAGTACTCGGCCAATTCGGAAGTCTCAATGGCTTTGGTCGCGCTGGAAAAATCGAAATCTCCGAAAGAGCGCGATCAAGCCTTGAAGAGATACGAGCGCGCTTGGCGCACCTACGGCGAACTTCCGATTCGCGAAGTCAGCCGAATGAAGCCAATTTTAGGCGTGGAAAAGCTTGGTCAGTATCTTGTGGCAAAGTCACAAATGGCTGAGAGGCTGAAAGCGCTTTCTACGAATACCCCACCAAACAACTTGGTGAAACCTCCCCCGACCGAGGCAGCTTCGTCCGAGGCGAAGTGAAACGGCTAAAGGAGTTTAGCCTTGGCAGCGGACATCCATCGTATTCTTTATTTCAATGGCGTGGTCATTTGCCACGCATTTCATCGTAGCGACAAGACACCAATTGGACGTGTCGCTTTCTGTGGTGAGGACTCTCAGTGACTTCACTTTTTTGGGCCTGTTTGGTGTTTTTTGCCTTCGACTCGTTAAAAATTGCGCCGGCGGCGCCGTGAGAATGAATGCTCAGCCCGACCACTTCTTTTTTTGAAGGATCCGGACTCATCCAATTTTGGATCTGAAGCGCAGCAGACTGGTTGCTGTCTGCGCGGATGATAACCACCTTGGCTTCGGGATCAAACTTTGCCCAGTAGTCTGCGAAACGGGCCTCGTCGAGGTAGGGCGCAGTGGCGCCTCCTCTTTCATCATTTTCCGTCGTGTTGACGACAAAAATTAGTTTCTCTTTTTTCTCGTCAGCTTGGGCTTTAAGGAAAAAAACCGAGAAGGCCAAAATCAGGAAAGCGAGAGTAGTCTTCAATCTATTTTCCATATGCTTTAAGGTCCGCCTCGGGGTCCTTCGACTTTTCTAAGGACTTTGCAAATTCCATAAACTTCAACGGATCGCGTTTCATTTTTTCGAATGTCACGTCAAAGTCCGACATGTCGTAAACATATGTTTTCCAGGCGAGCAGGGAGGCATTGTTCAGTCTCGCGGGATCAAGATCTCGCCTCAGGCGCTCTCGATATTTTCCGTTTCCAAGCTTTGGTGCGAGATCCTTTTCGAATGCGGCCAGTATTTCTGCGAGGCGATTTTTCTTTAGCTCATCGAAACCAGGTGTCTCGGCGCTTTGCAGAGGATACCAGCTCTTGAGGCGATCGATTTCCTTGGAAATAAAAGCCGAAAACGCCTTGTCGTCTTGGCGTTCAGCAGCCGCGGCAATCAGCGTTGGGCTTTTTGCGCCTTCTTTTTCTTTAAAGTAAAGCTCGGCACCAATATCGCCGATGAAAGTCGCTAACCGTTCGTTGAAGTCCGCTTGCGATTTAATGTAAAGGGTTGCGTGAACTGATTCGTGAATAATCAGATTGACGAGATCATAATCAGAATAGCGAAGCATGCTTGACAGTACTGGGTCGTCAAACCAGCCAAGTGTTGAATAGGCGGTGGCGCCTCGCACGTAGGTGTCGAGGCCTTTTTCTTTAAGACTCTTTGCTTCTTCCTTAGCATCGTCGGGATTGAAGTAGCCCTTGTACGGAACGGCCCCGACGATGGGGAATGTCCACAGATGTGGTTCAAGACGATCTTTTGCGGCCGCACTTACGATGTATGAAACGTAAGGTCGATCAAGATGGACAAAGCTCGAGTAATTGCCATTTTTTTTTAGCCCAAGAACACGTTCTCCAAACGATTTTGCTTCAAGTGCCAACCGCAACTTTTTTAAGTCTTCAGGATTTAGCGCCCGGTCTTTTTCCGGCGAATTCAAAATCTCTTCAATCGAATCGCGACTTAAAAGAAGATCGGCCTGCGACCAGGCACTTTTGATGAGATAGCCAGCGTGACAGCCAGTGAGAGCGAAACAGGCGGACATCGAAACTACCGCGGCGACCAGGGCGGTAGTCGGAAATTTTAGAAGAGCCATGTCAAGCCAACGCGGCCGGAATAGTCGATTGTCACAGGTGTTTGTGATAGTGGCCGGCTTGTCCAGGCTTCCGCGCCTACTTTCAATGACCATTCTTTTGTGAGAGTAAGTTTAAATCCAATTCCCGCACTGGGAACAAGTGCCGGTGGGTCTTCGATGGGGGTTCCCGGGAAGACAACGTTGTTAAGCCACGTTTGGCTTGTGATTCGTTTTTCTAGTATGTAAACGGCGCCGACTTTCACATAGGGCCTCAACGTGGCTTCGCGCGGCCCAATTGTAAGAACAAAATCGAGGCCCATCATTTTGTAGGTCATGTTGGTCAGTTGACCGTCGGCTTGGTTTTCGCCAATCATCCGCCGGTTTTTTCCGTCCGTGTAGCTAAGCTCAATCGCTGAACTTTCATCGAAATAGTAAGACAGCGATCCCGTTAAAGATTGTGATTCGTCGTAAGCATTCTCGCCGATGTTCGAGCGCTTGTAGCTTCCAGATGCGCCAACTTCAATAAAGTTGGCTTTGGCCTTCGATGGCCCAAGACTAAGAAAAACGAACACCGTCGTCAGAATGGTGAAGACGATCTTTCGAAGGTTGTACGCTCGTATCATTCTTCAAGTTTACTTCAATGCCGGATTGAGATTGCGTCCAGATTTTCTGACATCATTGCTGATCAAAAATCTAGACCACGGTCTAGAGGTCTTCTGAAGTATCAGTGTCCGGAGTGTTTTGTGTGCGTTTCGCTAGCGGAGGGACCTGATCGACGTGAAAAGAATAAAGAAGTCGAATGGTGCCGTCAGGCTTCAACATTTCTCGTGGGGGATTGGGAATCATCCGGGCTTCACGAAAGGCTAAGAGGGGGGCCGTATCGAGATCTTTCGAGCCTGATTCCTGGTGAATAATGGCGCGGACAAATTCACCACGGCGATCTAAGACGATTTCTATATTGGTCAAAAAATCACTTCGCCCAATTGGCACATCGCCGCCGCCATAAAGTGCTGCTTTAACGTACCTTACCCAGCGGTGGCGAATTTGTTCTTCAACCCGCGCGTAAAACGTGTAGTAGGTGAACCGATCGGTGTTGAGCGCAGTGAAATCGCCAATTTTTACGTCACTCGGTAAAAGCTCACCACTTGTCGAAACTCCCGGAATTCTTCTTGGATCCGAAGGAAGAAGCAGCTCATCCGGTCTTGTTGGCGAAACTGCAGCACGGTCTCGTTCAGAAAGAAACCTTTTGACGAGAACTCCATCCAGTGCGGATTGAAGGTTTTCTTCCGGTTCTCGCAAGCGTCTTGAAGATTCGGATTTTTTATTCGCAGCGGTCTTTGGTTTCGCAGGCTGCTCTTTCGGTCTCGAGTGTTCGGTGCTTTCGGAATTAGAGCGGTTTTCCGTGAGGCCACTGCGGGCTGCTTGGGATTCTTCCTTCACAGTTTGCCGATCAGCCGAAAGAAAACGTCGCCGAGCCTCTTTTGAATCAGGAATGAGCGCCTCGGGTGGAAGATCTGTTTTTCGAACGATTTGGGTTTCAGGATTTCGCCACTCGCTAGAAAGGGTTTTCGTAGGTTCAATCCATTCTAGAAGAATGGGTTGCTGTTTGCGGCTTGTTGTTTCGTAGTTGGAGGCGAGTTTCCAAGTCGCGACCGACGTCACGACGTGAATAAGTATGCTGAGACTTATTCCAAGAAAAACCCGCGCCCAGAACTTCGACTGTTCGTCGGGCATTTTGGGGTTCTTGCTAGAATCATTTGCACCGTTCAGATGAATCTCCCCAAGCCATCGTAAGTACGATGGAATCTCATAACAATACACCTCGACCGTCAATATGTCGAGGTTTGAAGTCCCAGCAAAAGGTCCAGGACCAATTCAACAGGGTCTGTGACCAAATCAACGGAGATGACTCAAGTTAGGACGATTTGAGGCCGAAAAGATATCACAGGGGTAGGGGGGAATTTCATGACTCGCACGTCAAACGTGATCGACATCTCTAAACGTCAAAAAAGCCGTAAAAAGCAGGATATCAGTCAATCGAATGAACAAGGCTCAGGCCCAGACTCGACCACTTCCGCAGCAGATGTCGTGGATATGACCGAGCGCCGCGAGGCGATCCTCTCTTCCGAGCGCCGTCAGGTGAAGCGCACCATTTTATCTGAATTTATTGGAGCCTTCATTCTTGTGCCCGAAAAAGGTCTTCAGCGCGTATCGATTTATGACATTTCAGAAAGAGGTGTCGCCTTTGATATGGATCTCACAGGTGGTGGTATGCGAGAAGGCGAAGAAGTTGCGATGCGAGTTTACTTGAACCAGTTCACCTACTTCCCATTTATTGTTTCCGTTGCTAACGTGCGGGTACTTCCCGATGAAGGCGTCACTCGTCACGGTTGCAACTTTCAAAAAGAAACTCCCAACCAAGATGCCTTGGGGCATCTGGTAAAATTCATCGAGACCGTCAGTGCTTCGCTTCGTACGGATCATGGCGACGTCATGGTTTCAGGCATTCGCCGCTAGTCTATTTGGACGTCGCTTAAAAAAAGCCACTGTTAGACGCACTGCCGCCCAAACGAGGCGGCTTTTTATTTGGTTCGACAAGACGTCGGTCTTGGTCTGCAATTAAAACAGAATTGGGAGGGCCCAAAGCTGTGGTAGTTGCACCAGGACAAGCCGGAATCGAAAGTGGAACCCGTAACCGTAAAATCGTCGTCGATACCAACGTCATCTTGTTTGATGCCTTGGCGATCAAAAAGTTTCAAGACGCCGACATTCACATCCCGATCTCCGTGATCGAAGAGGTCGATCGCTTTAAGCGCGACCTCGGCGAAAACGGAAGAAACGCGCGGCAGTTCAGTCGCTTCATTGACGAGCTTCGCGAACTGGGGCCTTTGGCCAAAGGCGTTGCTCTCGAATCATCTAAGTCGACCGTTTTTATCAACACCGATGCCAACCATCAAGAGATGCCAAAAGAGTTGAATCCTGAAAAGGCTGACAATCGCATATTGGCGACCGCTCTTTTCATACAGGCGAAATATCCAAAAGCCTCGGTGGAGCTTGTCACGAAAGACATCAACCTGCGCATTCGCGCCGATGTTTATGGCGTCTTTGCCAAAGACTACGAACCAGAACGCGTTGAAATGGACGAGATGTATCAGGGCCATCGAGAAATCGATGTTCCGCCGACCATCATCGAAGAATTTTACGCCGAGAAAATTATCACCAGCGACACATTCTCGTTGAAGGCGAATCAGTACGTAGTGATGCGGGATAGTTCGAATCACGCCCATTCGGCGATTGGTCGCTACAGCGAAAAAGAAGGCGGAATTGTTCCAATCATGGTTCCTAACGAATCGATCTGGGGTATTCATCCGAGAAACGTTGAACAAACGTTTGCCATGGATTGCCTCTTAAACGACGAGATCCTTTTTGTTTCGTTGGTTGGAAAAGCCGGTACGGGAAAGACGCTGATGGCGCTAGCGGCAGGCCTTTTCAAAACGCTCGATGAAGGTCGTTTCCAACGGCTTTTGGTAAGCCGTCCAATTTTCCCGATGGGTCGCGATATTGGTTATCTTCCAGGCGACGTTGAACAAAAGCTGAATCCTTGGATGCAGCCTATTTTTGATAACGTCGAATTCTTGATGGGGGCCGACAAAAAAGCTGCTGGACGTGCTCAAGAGCTGATCAATCAGGGGATGCTGAATATCGAGCCGCTGACGTATATCCGTGGTCGCTCGATTCCCAATCAGTACCTGATTGTCGACGAAGCCCAGAACCTGACGCCGCACGAAATTAAGACAATCGTGACGCGCGCGGGGCAGGGAACAAAAGTCGTCTTGACCGGAGACGCCTATCAGATCGACAACCCCTACGTCGACAGCGCCACTTCTGGTTTGACCTACTCGGTTGAGCGCATGAAGGGGCAGCGAATTTCGGCCCACGTCACTCTGTCAAAAGGTGAACGGTCGGAGCTCGCTGAGCTTGCGGCAAATATCTTGTAAGTAGACATTTTGTAAGTAGGTCGGCGAAGCCGATCGACATAAAACCTGAGGTCGCCAAACATGAACTGTTTGGCGGCTGTCGTTCGTGAAGGAGCGAAAAATGATCCTGAATCTGAATCCCCGAGTTGTGAGCTTCCATTACACCCTGAAAAATTCGAAAGGCGAACAACTAGAATCTTCCTTTGGTTCAGATCCATTGATGTTCCTTGAGGGCGTCGGCCAAATTATTCCGGGCCTTGAAAAAGAACTTCAAATGATGAAAGCCGGCGACAAGAAAGTGATCACGGTTAAAGCGACGGATGCCTACGGCGAAATCGAAGCGGACATGATCGTTGAAGTCCCGCGCGAAAAATTGCCAAAGAAAGATGTCGAAGTTGGCGATCGCTTTCACGCAGACGCGGGCGATGGAAGCGCACAAGTCGTGATGGTCACGAAAGTGACGGAAACTCACGTCACGATCGACGGCAATCACCCTCTTGCTGGCCAAGATCTAACATTTGAAGTGGAAGTCGATTCCACACGCGACGCGACCAAAGAAGAACTCGAACACGGCCACGCCCACGGCGCCGGCGGACATAACCACTAAAAAAATCCCCATTTATACGAGGATACACGCATACACGTATACGCTCATACGAGTATGCACGTATATAGGTTGCTCACGGCGGCCCTCTCGACCTACGATTTCCACATGTCTGAAAATAATAGTACTAGTACTGACACAGATTCCGTCGACCTGGAACTCGCGCAGTTTCTAAAATCAGGAACATTGATTTACACAGACGGTGCTTGCTCGGGAAATCCTGGTCCTGGCGGCTGGGGTGCGATTGTCGTTCGGCCTGATGGCCGGGTGAAAGAGTTAGGGGCGGGTGAGCCTTCGACCACAAATAATCAAATGGAAATGCTCGCAACGATATTGGCTTTGCGGGAAGTTCGCGACGACGATGCGCAAGTCATGATCTGCACGGACTCAACTTATGTTATACGCGGGATCACGCAGTGGATCTGGGGTTGGCAGAAACGCGGCTGGAAAACGGCCGAAGGCACGGACGTCGTTAACCGTGAACTGTGGCAAGAGCTGGCGCGAGAAGTTAGAAGTCGAGAAGATCGCGGAAAAATTGTTTGGCGATACGTTCGCGGCCATATAGGTGTGCCTGGCAACGAACGAGTGGATAAAATCGCGGTCGAGTTTTCTAAGGGCGGTCGCCCGCGTTTATTCAACGGTTCGATTTTAAATTACAGCGTGGCGGTTCACGATCTTCCCCCGGCGGAAGCGCTGCCAGAACCAAAACCGAAAGCAGAAAAAAAACCGGTCTATTCCTACATCAGTCTTCTTGGTTCACAGCCGATGCGGCACAAGACGTGGCCCGAATGTGAACGCCGGGTAAAAGGTCAGCCCGGAGCGAAGTTTAAAAAAGCCCATACGGCCGAGGAAGAATCGGAAATCCTTCGCTCGTGGGGGATCGATCCTTCGCGGTTGCCCTGACGCCTGATCTCGGCCAAAGGAACTTAACTTTCAGGTTATTGGCAAAACCAGAAGCGCAATGGGCTTTGATTGTGCCAGTAGGCAGAAACAAGCTTTCTTCGGTGATCAAGAATGTAATCCACCATCGATTCGTCGCCACCATCAGTGATCGAGATTTTGAAGCCGACTATCTTGTCGTCGGGCGAACGGTACTCGGAAATCGAATCTATATAGACTTCAAACTCAGGCGAAAATTCGGATCGGTAATGGCGAAGAGCTGCGCCAGCGACACGATAGGTTTGACGAGTGATATTGACCTCGGTCTTTACGCCGGCAAGCGCAGTACGCAGTCGTTCTCCGCAAGCCTGGCCCGAAGTCACAGCCTGAGAAAAGGCCGGAAGACCAGCTATAATCGAAACCAAAAAAGTCAGACTCAATAAAGCGTTTTTCACCAATCACCTCGCCGGATTTTATGGACCAATGGCTAGTCGCTATTTCCATAAAAGGCGGCGATGGAAAATGGGTTTGATTGTTTTTCAGTAGGACCAGCTACCGACTATTGCCCTGGAGATAAGAAATGTCTCAACTCGAGGCGAATTCCTGCCGAAGAGAGAGTGGAGAAGTTTTCAGGGTTTCGTCAGGAGGATGGGTCCCATGAGCATGCGAGAATCAAACGTAAAACATCTGCAGGGTAACCTTCAATTCGTATTTGATGCGCTCTATGAACTAGGCGTGATCGATCCGGTACTCAAAATGGATTGGGCACAGCACCTCGAGCATATAGAAAAGAATACCTTCGCTATTCGCCGGGCTGTTGAGATCGTGAATGGCTGCGGAAACGATCGCCAACGACTGTTTTTAGAACTCGGCCGAATGGATTCGCAAACTTTGGAGCTTTTAGCTGTCGAAGTGGCCCGTGAATATGCCGGTTATCATACTCGTGCGGTCGTACACTGACTTGGAGAGAACATGACTTCGATGAAATTAAAAGTACTCGTTAATGTTTCAATCGTGTTTGCAGCCGTGGTATTTTCAAATCCCGTCTTCGCGGAATGGTCGATTGACCTTTCTCGTCGGACGCAACAAATGCGTAAACAGGAACTCAATCGTTCGCCTGCGGCCGTTAAAAGGTACGATGGTGAAGGTGCGCAAAATGTGAAAGTCGAAGGTCTTCCCGCAGCCGAGGAAGGCGAGCCCGAGCGATCATTTGTGGATCGAATTTTCGATCCAGGCGAGCCCACTCAAGATATCGTTATTCTCAATACCGAGCGCGGGTTTGTGCCGAACACAATTCGGATACGAAAAGACGGCCGCTATATGGTGCATGTTGTGAATGTGAATGAGAAAGAAAAGAACGTCAGTTTTATATTGGACGGATTCTCAGAACACCACGCGACGTTTTTTGGAAAAGTGAAAACCTTTAAGCTTGAACCCCGAAAAGAGGGGGTCTATTCGTTCATGTCTCCAGAGACAGCCGTCGAAGGTCGCTTCATTGTGTTTACCTCGGGCCCTCAGGCTCCTGGCGTCAGGCTTCCATCCACAGCCGCAGTGAGTAGACCACAAAGCGCAGAAGGCGAATAAGAATATGAGCAGTGCTAAAGGCAATATGTCCAATGTCGCTGCTGAAGCGGTCCAAAACAATCTTGGTCCGGTTCAGCATCTGCGTGAAGATTCAACCGTCAGCGAGATTCTGATCAATGGCCCGGATGAAATTTTCGTCGAGCGAAAAGGAAAACTAGAAAAAACCGACGCGAAGTTTCGTAGCGAAGACGACTTGGTCGCTGCTGTGAATGCGATTGCCAATTCTATTGGAAGAAGGATCTCAGAGGAAGAGCCAAGGCTGGACGCGCGTCTTCCAGATGGGTCACGTATTCACGCGGTTCTCAAACCATTGGCGAGCTGCGGAACGATCGTTTCAATTCGCAAATTTTTTCAAACAAAAATGACGTTCAAAGACTATATCAAAATGGGCGCGATCACTCCAGATGCGGCCAATTTTTTAGAAATCTGCATGTTTTTGGGAAAAAATATTCTGGTGAGTGGTGGAACTGGTTCGGGAAAAACGACGCTCCTCAATCTTCTTTGCTCGCGGATTCCACGCGGTCAGCGGGTCATTACGATTGAGGATTCGCGCGAACTGAATCTCGAATACGAGCATGTTGTCAGTTTTGAAACCCGAATGCCGAACGAACAGGGGAAATACGAAGTTTCGATGCGGGACCTTTTGAAATCCGCACTTCGTCTTCGTCCAGATCGCATCATTGTCGGGGAGGTTCGTGGATCAGAAGGTCTCGAATTGATTCAGGCAATGAACACCGGACACAAAGGCTGTCTTGGAACCGTTCACGCCAATACCGCGGCCGATGCAATGGTTCGAATCGAAACTCTGGCGATGGGTAGCGATGCGAAAATTTCTGAGAAAGCGATGCGCTACACAGTGGGCAGTGCGATTCACTTGGTCGTACAGATTTCGCGACTTTCTGATGGAAGTCGGCGCATCATGGAAATCACTGAGTGTCTTGGTTTGGACGAAAACTTTAATTTCGTGATGAGTCCGATCTTCTCGATGGGGCCTTTGGTTCGCGGTCCAGAAGGAAAGCTTTCGGGGCAAATCGAACCTACGGGCGTGATCCCGTCCTTCATGAACGAAATCGAAGACAACAAAATTCCATTTCCACGCTCAAAGTTCGTTGCTCCTAGCAGGGGTGGCGCGTCAAAAGCGGGTTAGGTTCGCACTGATACTATGCGGCGCCTTGCCGCATAGCGCCCTAGTTAGAAACTTCTCGTGATTTTCTCATTCCTTACGCCGTTTTTTCCACTACAACGTTGGTCGGTGCAACCACCTTTACTCTTAAGCTGCAAGTTAACCCACGCTGCGCTCAGATACCTCGAACGCCGTGGTGAAGATCTCGAGCCACTCTACGAGCGGTTCGATTGGCCGTTGCATTATCTTCGCGATTCTTCCTCCTGGCTGGAGGCCGATCGCCTCGAGTATGTACTCACTGCCCTAGAAGAACTGTACGGTGCGCGAGTACTTGCGGAAACTGGAAATAGTTTTTTTGAGGCAGTTGCCTATGCTTCGCCACAACTGCGAGCTTGGGGTGCGCTCGACAGCGTGCTTCGAATCGTGCCCGGCGTGCGCGAACTCTATCATCAGCCCGATCGGTTTTTGGGAAGTTTCATTTCACCACAGCCTATGATTCAGGGCCTCAGTCACACTTCAGAGAAAACTGTTTTTCGGATCGACTTTTCGGACGATCGAATGCCAAGAACGGCAAAGTATTTACGAGCAGCGCTTGAGTCTTTGCCAGAATACATCGGTAAACCGCGCTCTCACGTAACTTGGAGCCACGGGCATGTCTCGATCGAATGGTCCGATCGCCAAGTCCCCTTTGTTCCCATGACTTTGCAAACGGAAACGCCTTCGTTAAGCCCGGAACTTCTTCGAACGATTCTCGTCGATCTCGCAAATGCGCAGCGTGAACTCGATTTAACTCGTCGAGCGCTTCAGGAGCGAGACGCTGAGTTGGCGACTCTGACTGCCAGTCGCAAAGAAGATCAGTCGGATGACCGGATCAAGTTAGCGCTACATGAAATCTACAAGCTTGGAGACTATTTTGCGAGAGCCCAACAAATCGTAACGTTGTTGCGCTCAACGTCGACTCGAGCGGCAGGCACGTTGGTTTCTTCAAGTTCGGAAGCGATGGTACGACGTACCGCTTGGGATCGAGTCGCCACGGAAGCGCCGCTTGCGATTCGACGAGCGGCTAAATTATTACAGGGCGAAGTTATAGATGATGCGCCCGCAGATTATTCTAACTTTGCTACAGATGCCGATAAGCCTAAGACCAACCCTCGCACCCCTAGCTTTTTTGACTCATAAGGAGACTCTCATGTCCACGATCAATGCTGTTTTCGCCCGTGAAATTTTAGATAGTCGAGGAAATCCGACTGTTGAAGTCGACGTTTTACTGGCATCCGGTGTAATGGGGCGCGCGGCCGTACCAAGTGGGGCTTCGACTGGTGCGCATGAGGCGGTGGAACTTCGCGATGGCGATAAAAGTCGTTATCTCGGTAAGGGTGTAACGAAGGCTGTCGGCAGCGTGAACAACGTGATCGCGGATGAAATCGTAGGCCTTGATGCCTTTGATCAAGAGGGTCTTGACAAGGCGTTGATTCAAATCGACGGAACTGAAAACAAAGCGAAACTTGGTGCCAATGCGATGCTCGGTGTCTCGCTTGCGACCGCTAAAGCAGCCGCACAAGAAGCTGGTCTGCCGCTTTATCGCTACATCGGTGGAGTTGCCGCTTGCCGACTGCCAGTTCCGCTGATGAACATTCTTAACGGCGGTGCTCACGCAGACAACGGTCTCGACGTTCAAGAGTTTATGATTGCGCCAGTGGTCGGCGGAAGCTTTCAAGAATCTCTTCGTGCGGGCGCTGAAGTTTTTCACACTTTAAAGAAAATTTTGTCGACTAAGGGTCTTTCGACAGGCGTCGGTGACGAGGGTGGATTTGCTCCTAAATTGAAATCCAATCGCGAAGCTCTTGAGCTGGTTTCCGAGGCCATTTCTGCCGCTGGGTACAAAATCGGAAAAGATATATTTCTCGCACTCGATGTTGCCGCTACAGAACTTTTCGAGGGCGGAAAATATCGTTGGGAAGGTCGTCAGCTGACAGGCGAGGAACTTTCAGGAGTTTATCGTCAATGGGCGAAGGACTTTGCACTAGTCAGTATCGAGGACGGTTTTTCCGAAGACGATTGGGGCTCTTGGACCGCCTTCACAAAGTCAGAAGGCGCGAAGATGCAAATCGTGGGCGACGATCTCTTTGTGACAAATCCAAAACGGGTAGCGCGGGGAATTCAGGAGAACGCTGCCAATGCATTGTTGGTGAAGGTCAATCAAATCGGAACTTTATCAGAAACAGTGGAAGCAGTTCGGATGGCGAGCACTAATCGCATGCATACTGTGATGTCGCATCGATCTGGTGAAACAGAAGATTCAACGATTGCCGATTTATCCGTAGCACTTTCGTGCCAGCAAATTAAAACCGGAAGCCTTTGTCGCGGTGAACGCACGGCGAAGTACAATCAGCTTCTGCGAATTGAAGAGGACCTCGGTGCGACTGCGAAGTATTGGGGACGGGATGCGTTCTTCAGCAAAGGGTAAAGGGTAATTGTTTTGCGACTTAGGGCCAGCTCGGTGACTTCCGAGCGTTTTTTTTAGCCGTTTAAAAATGACAATCCGGACGTTCAACATAAACAATAGTGAAGGGTCGACCATCGGGGAGCTTCGCTCGATATGATTGAAAAATTCTCTACGTGGGCAAAGATTTTTCGCGATTGGTTGCAAAGTCCGCTCAGCGTTCTCATGATCGTCGGCACGATTTCATTCGGTGCGGTGCTTGTTGATGGGACCTTGTTTCGATTGTGGAGCTTGGCGCGAGATCGCGATCAGCTGATGGATCGGCTCGTGAGTCTTAAAAAGTCAATTGCGGACAAAGAGAAACGATTCGCAGAATCTCATCGGCCGGAATTTATTGAGCGTCAGGCTCGTGAAAATTTGGACTTTGTTCGAGATGGCGACTTGGTATTTATTTTTTCTAATAGCGACGCCGACTTAGGCGCTGTTGCTAATGGCTCATTGCCGCAAAACGCGGCGCGCTGATTTGCCTATCCGACAATTTATAGTTAAATCTTTTGATTATGGCACAGATTCTTTCGCCCTCGATGATTTCAAGTTTACGGTACAGTCTTGGTCAAAGTCGCGCTGACTTCGCGCGAATCATGGCTGTGTCTCTTGAAACTGTTTTCGCTTGGGAATCTGGGGCTCAAGTACCAACTGCTTGTGAGACGTCGTCATTGGTTCGTCTTCATCAGCAATCTGAAGTTTATGCCGAGCGCACGGCTCTTCGACCAGCGATGGAGATCGCACTTCGCGATCGCCATCTGGATCAAATTCACTCGGCCGACGTAGTCATTAATTCGCCGAACCTGGCGTAGGATAGAATGAACAGAAAAAAGTGCCTGTATCTAGTGGACGTCAGTTCGATGTTCTTTCGCGCGTTTTACGCCATTCGTCCTCTGTCGAGTCCATCGGGATTGCCGGTCAATGCTATTTACGGTTTTCTCACGATGACGATCAAGCTCATGCGAGAAATCCGACCAGACTATATTGCTTTTTGTTTCGACCGTCCTGAACCAAGCTTCAGAAAAGAGATGGACATACGGTACAAAGCGAATCGGACCGAGATGCCAGAAGATCTTGAACCTCAGATGCCCTGGTTTAGAAAGTTATCAGAGGCACTCGGGGTCAAGTGTTACGATAAGCTTGGCTTCGAAGCGGATGATCTTATCGGCACACTTACCAATCGGGGTCTCAATGAGGGTCTTGATGTTGTGATTGTGAGCGGCGATAAGGACTTCGCGCAGTTGATTCAACCTGGCGTCACGCTCTACGACACGATGAAAGACGTTCGGTACGATTCTGCCGCCGCATTAGAAAAGTGGGGCGTTCCGCCGGAGAAGATGATTGATTACTTGGCGCTAGTGGGTGACTCGTCGGACAACATTGCGGGCGTTGCGGGCATCGGACCGAAGGGCGCTCAAAAGCTGCTACTACAGTTTAGTTCCATCGAAGATATTTATGCGAACCTACAAGCGGTTATGCCAGAGGGAGTCCGCAAAAAACTTGAGGCTAGCCGCGACGAAGCCATTCTGGCTAAAAAGCTTGTAACGATTGTTCAAGACGTAGCAATCCCGTTTGTTGCGGAAGAATTGAAGTTGAAGCCGATCGAGCGAGAACACGTACTGCCAATGTTCGAAGAGCTTGGATTCAAAAGTTTGGCCAAACAGCTTTTTGGTAGCTCAGAAACGGGAAAAGGAAGTTTCCCTCAAGCGTCGGCGGTAGAATCATCACCAGTAATGTCGGCGCCGATGTCGGAAGCTGCTTTGCAATCGCCGAGTGCTTCATTTGTTGCGCCGGTTTCGGCTGGCGGGGCTGGTTCACCGCTTCAACCAGGTCCCTATTGGAAAGAAGAGCGCCTAGAGATCTCCGAACTCAAAGCGAAACTTGCCGTCCGCCCGACTCCTTCTGAAATCTGGGTTATTCATTCCGAGCGAGGAATAATTGTCGGTTTCGATGGTTTTGCTTATCAGCTAGCAGGTAACCCTGATGATTTACCAGAGGCGCTCGCGGGCCAAATTTTACTTGGACATGATTTGAAGGACTTTGCCCACCGCTATCGGCTTCGGGACTTTTCCGTCGGTTGGGATTCACGCCTTGGCGCCTATGTCGAGCATGCCGGTTCAATTGAAACAGTCCATGAGTTGTTCACAAAGTACATTGGACTCTCTCTTCCGGAACTTGCCTCTTCGTCTCAGTGGCTTGCGTGGAGCTTTGCTCTCAAGCGCGCAATCGAGTCAAAGCTGTCTGTTTATGGGGGAGAAAAAGTGCTTGTGGATTACGATCTGCCGCTTGTGCCTATTCTTTATCAAATGGAGTCTCGAGGCATCATGATCGACCGGGAACTTTTGAGTGCTTACTCAAAAGAGTTAACCATTGATGTTCAAGCGGTCGAGATAGAAATTCACAAACAGTGTGGCGAAGTCTTCAATATCGGAAGTCCGAAGCAGCTTGGTCAGATTCTATTTGGGAAAATGGGACTGCCTTCTGGTAAAAAAACGAAAACTGGTTTTTCCACCGATAACGAAGTTCTAGAAGCGATCGAACATCCTGTTGCGAAAATGATTTTAGATTGGCGCGAGCTCACGAAGCTCAAGTCCACCTATGTGGATGCGATCCCTCTGCTTGCAGATTCGAGAGGCCGCGTTCATACCACTTTCAATCAGGCATTAACTACGACGGGACGACTTTCTAGCACGAATCCCAATCTCCAAAACATTCCAATTCGCACCGAGCGCGGTGCACGAATTCGCAAGAGCTTTATTGCGCCAGCTGGTCGTAAGCTTTTAAGCGCCGATTATAGCCAAATCGAACTCAGGATATTAGCGCAAATTACCGACGACCCAGGATTGGTGCGAGCTTTTGAACAAGGCCACGATATCCATGCGGCAACCGCGAGCGAAGTTTTTGAAGTCAAATTAGAGGCGGTGACTTCTGAAATGCGACGGCAAGCCAAGGCTGTAAATTTCGGTCTTGCTTACGGACAAGGTGCTTTTGGTCTTGCTGAAACTCTAGGCGTGTCGCGAACCGAAGCGCAGAATATTATCAATCGATACTTCATGCGCTTTGCGAAAGTAAAAGACTACATGACCGAGACCGTCGAACTCGCCAAGAAAAACGGGTATGTCGAAACGATATTTGGCCGACGCCGTTACATTTTGGAATTTCAGTCTAAAAACGGTGCCGTTCGAAAGTTTGGCGAGCGCGCGGCGATCAATGCACCAATACAAGGTGCGGCAAGCGACTTAGTCAAAAAAGCAATGATTGACGTCGAGAAACAAATTGCGGGACGCAAAGATATCGAGATGCTGCTTCAAGTGCACGATGAACTTGTTTTCGAAGTCGACGACGGAATCTCGCAAGATGTTTTGGATGAGGTGAAATCGACAATGCAAAATGCAGCGAAATTTAAAGTGCCGCTGGTTGCAAATATAGGCATCGGTCAGACTTGGCAGGATGCTCACTAAAACGAATTTTCTTTGTACAGCTATTTGCTATTTCGCAGTTTCCCAGCCAACAACCCGTCCGCCTTCAAAGTATACGACCCGTTTTTCGGTCATGTAGCCTTCGCTTGACGTGACCTGTTCGCTGTAATGCCATTGTTCGTTCCCGTACATCGGGTTTCCGGCAACTTCAACTCCATCCGGGGCCCCCCATGCTTCTCGAACAGCCTGTTTCGTCATTCCTGCGGCAATATCATTTTCGTCTATCAGCTGCTGCACTTCGGGTGGGTGAGTAACGTTGTCGCCATCGATTCCAACCGAAGCCAAGTAGCGATCTCGTTTCGTGGTTGAACCGAGTCCAAGAAAGCGAAGTCGTTCGCTGTCATTTTTCAAAAGTGGTTTCGCACGGTAATACTGTTCTTTTTCGGCTCTGCCTTCAAGTTCGCGTTCGTACCGTTTCAGGGATTGCCGATAGGCGATCGACTTCTCATTCGACGCCAATCCAAGTTCGTTGCGCGCATTTTCGCGCTCGTAATAGGCGCGATCTTCCTGGGCAGTCACTTGCTCCGACGTGCTCGGACTGTAAGCGTAGCCAGAGCTCATCGATCGCTCGAGACTCGAGCAGCCAGTCGCAAACGTAGCCACAGCTGTCACCAGAAGAACGAACACAACAACATTCAATTTGATATGGTCCGAGACTTTGGTCCGTTCCATCAGACCTCCTTCAATCCATGTCTAAAAACTTATCGGCAGGTTTTGACTCATTTTGAATAGGAAAAGAGTGATGTCGGGCTTTAGGCCATGGCAAGATGTAGAAGCATGGCAGAAGACGCGAGCACTTCAAGCACAGAAAACAGTCAAGACGGCGTCATTGATCTCGAGAACTTAGTTCGCGACATTGATTCCGTGGACACGGCTGGACCTGTTGAACAGGGTTCTCGACTAGCGTCCAGTGAGCCCATTCGTGAACCCGCCAAACCCGAAGCGACCATGCCTTCGCCGAAAATTAAAACTGAATCGAAGGTAGAAGTTAGCGGAGTTTCGGAAGACGAACTCGACGCCGTTCTGATGTTGGAATCACCAGAACTCGCGATCGAGATGGCCGCGATACGTGACGTTGCTAAATCCGCTGGTCAATCAGAATCCCCCTCCGCTTTAGATGGCGATTCGTCGATCGCGGGCGTCAACGCTCGTCTGACGTTGCGCCAGCGATTGGGATTTCAAGTTTTAAAAATGGTTTCAGCTGGTCGGCAAGCTAAAGAATTTAGTAAACGCGCGGTGAACGATTCCAAAGGACTATTTCGCGAACTTTTAATCCAAACAAAAGTCAGTGCAATCGACTCGTTTCATGGGCGAAAGGCTCAAGTAGCTGCGGGCTTTTCTTGGTTCAAGTCCCGAACGTGGCAACAAAGATTCTCAATTTTGTTGGCGTTTGCGGTTCTCGGTGCGCTCATACTTGTCGTCGCCAAATTTTCACAAGGTAAGCTCTTGCCAAAAACCGAGCGGGAATGGATTGCTTCTTTTGAGGAAAAGGCGGACGGGGTCTTCACTTACGAGCGTAACGATCCATTCGAAGATTTTAATGACCCCATTCTTCATCCTGAATACGTCGTTGTCATAGAGCGTGTCATCGTAAACTTGGCAAGAACTCCTGAGGCAGAAGAAGGCTCTAACCCAATGGCCGCATTTGAATTTTATATTCAGACCGACAATCAGGAGTCTGCGATTGAGGTCAAAGATCGGAATATTGAAGTGCGGGATGTCCTGGCAAGAGCCGTGGAGCGCATGACCTACCCTGAGCTTGCGACCGAGGAAGGTAAGCAGAAGTTAAAACTTGTTCTGCGAAAAGATCTGAATTTGATCATGACGAAAGGGCGAGTTCGGCGGGTATTTCTAAAAACAATTGTTTTGAATCCCGAGTAGCTCGCCCCACTCAAGTTGTCTGGCTAGGCAATCGCTTCTTTAATTTCAACCAAATCAATCGAGTATGTTTTTAGCCGGTCATGCAGAGTGCTTTTAGGCATCCCTAAGTCGATGGCCGTTTTTCGTTGATTTCCATTGTTTGCCACTAAGCGACGAATAATCATTTCGCGTTCTATTTCTCGCATCACGCTTCCACCAGCTGACGACGGGGCTGATGAAATCGGTCCAGCATCTTTGCCTCCAAAAGTAGACATCGAGAGCGCCATTGCAGAATTGGGCGATGGAAGGACGGGATCGATAATCCCTGCGAGATCTTCGGCCTGAATGTGATGCCCAGGAAAATAGGCGGCTGCCCGCGAGAGAACGTTTTTAAGTTCACGAATATTGCCTGGCCAAGAATGTTTTTTAAGGTGCTCGATCGCTCCGAAGCTTAGGCGCACGCGCAGTTCTCGGCAGAATATGTAGACGAGATCTACGAAATCCTCCATTCGCTCTGACAGTGCCGGAGGTTGAATCTTGCAAACATTTAAGCGCCAGTAGAGGTCTTCTCGAAAGCGCCCTAGGGCGACCAACTGGCTTAGGTCTTTATGGGTTGCCGCAAGAATCCGAACATCTGTCTCAACTGTGCGATCGCTACCCACCGGACGAATCTCCTTATTTTCAAGGGCTCGCAATAGCTTTGCTTGTAACGACATCGGAAGATCTCCGACTTCATCTAACATCAGGGTACCGCCGCGGGCCGATTCGAAAGCTCCCTTTCGGTCGTGTGTTGCACCAGTGAACGATCCCTTTACGTGTCCAAAAAGTTCACTTTCAATCAGACTTTCAGAAAGCGCTCCGCAATTGATTGAAATCATCGGACCAGCTTTTCTTCGGGAAGCCTCGTGAATGGCTTTTGCTAAAATTTCTTTTCCAGAGCCTGTGGGCCCGACCATAAGAACAGGGAAGTCCGTATGCGCAAATGACGGCAGTCTTTGCAGTTGAGTGTTCCAAGATTCGTTTTTCGAGGTAAGGCCGAATTCCGATTGAAGTCCCAGCCGAAATTGTAGAACTGCCTCACCAACTCGAATTCGGTCCAGGTCGCTCAGCGGCGCTTCGGCAATTCGCGTGTCGTTGACCCAAACTCCTTGTGTCGATTGAAGATCGCGCACCATCCATTGCGTCCCGCGAAGTTCAAATCGCGCGTGACGTGGATTCACTGTTGGGTCTTGAATTTTTAGGCCGCAAAGTGGGTCGGTGCCGATCGTCATCATAGGAGTCAGGGCGGTCACGTTTCGCGCGCCGGTCCTGTGCATAGAAACTAGAAAAGCTGGCTTCATTGATTGAGCGGACGGGTGCTGAGACTCTGGCAATACTGGTACGGACTGTTGAAGTACATCGGTCGTTGATGGCATAAAAACCCCTTTTGTGAAAACTGGCTGCTGGACCGTGATGCAAGGTCCGACACTTGGCCGGAAGGGGATGAGCTCGTGTGGGGAACCCTTTGATTCGATTTGAAGCTCAGTTTTCCGTCAAGATCCTACACTTAGAATCCGCGGTCTAAGATTCCGGACAAGAAAATTGTGTGTTAGGTCTAATGTCTATGGCAGGTCGTTTTCAGTTCATTACTTCGGCAGTAGAGATTTCGGGTTGTCCCATCGATTCAATGCCCGAAATAGCAGTACTTGGGCGTTCAAATGCAGGCAAAAGTACTTTGATCAATGCGTGGGCGGGGTCGCAAATCGCGAAGACCAGCGCAAAACCGGGCAAAACCCGATTGATCAACTTCTTCCAAGGGGCAAAGTATCGTTTGGTCGATTTTCCTGGTTATGGTTACTCCAGTCGCTCAGGTGACGAACAGGCCACATGGGCTGGGATGATCGAATCGTTTTTGTCATCGCGAGCGAATATTAGCGGTGCGCTTTTGCTGATGGATTGCCGGCGAGAGTGGTCGGAGGACGAAGCACTCCTCGTTCAGTTCATGGCGCGCATCAGAAAGCCGGTCTGCGTTGTTTTAACGAAGTCTGATAAGTTGAATCGCCAGGAAGAAAACTCCATTCGAGCTAAATTCAAGGCGATCAAAGGTGTCGAAGCGATCTATTTCGTCTCGAGTACTAAAAAGACGGGGTTGATTGAGTTGGAAGATGGAATTTTCCGATCCTGGATCGGGAAACGTACGGCCACCGACGGAGCGGATACATGATCCTGGTGCTGTTCAGTGCCTCGATTGGCCTGACACTTGTGTTTCTTACTTTCTTTTTCTGGAACCGGTTAGCATTGGGAAAAACCGAAGCGTGGCTGCATGGACTTGTCGGTGCCTTATTGGCATGTATGCTGTTTGTAATGTGTTTTGCTTTGGGAATTTGGTTTTCAATTTCTAGGCTAAAGGGGTTGGGATGGATGCCGTCGGTGTAATTCCGTCGCGCTTTGGTGCGACTCGATTTCCAGGAAAACCCTTAACCCGAATTGCTGGAAAACCGCTCATCCAACACGTCGTTGAGGGGGCGTTGAAGTCAAAGCGGCTTTCTCAAATACTGGTGGCGACCGACCATCCTGAAATCGCAAAGGTTGCTGAAGCCGCGGGTGCGCGCGCCGTTATGACGGATCCAGATCTGCCCAGTGGAACGGATCGCACATGGGCAGCGCTTTTGACGGCGGGTCTTACGAAAGCAGATGTCGTGGTCAATATCCAAGGTGACGAGCCGCTGATCGAAGGTGGGCCGCTCGATTCTTTGGTTCAAGCCTTTGACACTCGAGCCGACCTGGATATGGCGACTCTTGGTCGAGAAATGGATCTTTCAACCGCTGACGGCATCGAAAGCCTCGTGGCGATGACGACGGCCAAAATCGTCGTGGACGAAAACGATCAAGCGCTTTATTTTAGTCGGTTGCCGATTCCATTCACGAGACTTTCTGTCTCTGAACTTCAGGTTCTTTTGACCGGCGAGCGCGGGGAAGCGATAAAACAGCAGTCAAGGAAATCTGTCCTCAAACACGTTGGAATCTATGCCTTTCGGCCAAGATTCCTGCAAAAGTTCTGTGCCGCTCCGCCGTGTGGCTTGGAGGTTTTTGAAGGGTTAGAACAGTTGAGAGCATTAAGTCTTGGCGCCCGAATTCATGTAGTTCGTACGCACCATGAAAGCTGGGGAGTTGACACCCCGGGGGACGTGGAAAAGATTGAGAGATTGTTGAACCGAAGGAGTTGAAAAGTGGCAAAGTCAAAAAGCGCCAAAGCGGCAAAGCGAACCGGAAAAGACCAAGCCACACGGATCTCTCTTTTGAAAAAGACCACGGCGAAGTCGACCAAAAAGTTGGAGCAGAAATTTATTTTTGTTACAGGTGGGGTTGTATCGTCGATCGGTAAGGGCTTGACGGCGGCTTCTCTTGGGACACTCTTGGAAGCGCGCGGTTTGAAAGTCACAATTATGAAATTCGATCCGTATCTGAACGTCGACCCGGGAACAATGTCGCCGCTTCAGCATGGCGAAGTTTTTGTCACCGAAGATGGAGCTGAAACGGATCTTGATCTTGGACACTATGAGCGCTTCACGTCGATCACGGTTCATCGCGCGAATTCAGTTTCGACGGGACAAGTCTACGAAGCCGTCATCGCAAAGGAACGTCGCGGTGATTATTTAGGCGGAACGGTCCAAGTCATTCCACATATCACCGATGAAATTAAGGCGCGGATGTTCGAAGCGGCGCAAGGTGCGGAAGTCGCGATCGTGGAGATCGGCGGGACTGTTGGAGATATCGAAAGTCTTCCGTTCCTAGAAGCGATTCGCCAAATGCGTACAGATTTGGGTCACGAAAATTCTTTGTTTATCCATGTTACCTACGTTCCGTATATCGCTGCCGCCGGCGAACTAAAGTCAAAGCCAACACAGCACTCAGTGAAAGAGCTCCGCGAAATCGGAATTCAACCGGATTTTTTAATCTGCAGAAGCGAGCGAGTGATTCCGAAAGAAGTAAAAGCGAAGATCGGCCTTTTTTGTTCGGTTCGACCAGAGAATGTCATCGGCGCCTACGATTGTTCGACTATTTACGAAGTTCCTTTGATGCTTCACGAGCAAGGATTTGATGCCAGTGTTTGTGAACGACTAGGTGTCGAAGGTGACGAACCGGACATCCAGCCTTGGCGCGATATTGTATCGACACTTCGCAATCCCGGCCAAGCGGTAAAAATTGGCGTCGTTGGCAAGTACGTGGATCTCAAAGAAAGTTACAAGTCTTTGAATGAAGCAATTGTTCACGGTGGAATTGCGAACAATACCCGTGTTGAACTGAAGTGGGTCGATTCGGAATTGTTGACGGAAAACAATGTTGATGAGGCCCTCAATTCTGTCGACGCTGTCCTGGTTCCCGGAGGGTTCGGTGAGCGCGGAGCTGAGGGAAAAATTGTGGCGATTCAACATGCTCGTGTGAACCAGATTCCGTTTTTTGGAATCTGCTTTGGCATGCAGCTAGCCGCGATTGAATTTGCGCGAAATGTTTGTGGCATTCCCGATGCCACTTCGCGCGAGTTTTCTGGCGATAGAAAAACAGGATCACGAAACTTCGTTATCGACTTCATGGAGGAGCAGCGAACGATCAAAGATAAAGGCGGAACGATGCGCCTCGGTTCGTACCCATGTTCGCTCCAGGAGGGCACGATCGTCCATCGTGTTTATGGGAAGTCTCTGATTCACGAACGTCACAGGCACCGTTACGAGTTTAATAACAAGTACCGTCCGTTGTTTCAGAAGAATGGAATGACATTGGCTGGGATTTGCGAGGACCGAGATCTCGTCGAGATCATCGAGCTTGCGACCCACCCATGGTTTGTTGGAGTTCAATTTCACCCAGAGTTCAAATCGCGCCCAACTTCGCCGCATCCGCTGTTTAGCAGTTTCGTCGAGGCTGCGCTGACCAACAGGCAGAGTAAGATGTTATCGGCCAGCAAAAAGAAGTCTCAGCAAAGCCTGAAAGCTACGCCTAAGCGTGCACCACCGAAACTTCCTGCGAAAAAGCGAACGCTTGCTGCGCGTACTTAGGAGTGAGATGAAGCTAGAAATCGATACGGCCTCAAAGGTTTTAGAAATTGAAGCGCGGGGATTGGACCGATTGCGTGAGCGACTATCAACAGAGCCGCAGGCTTCGAGTTTTGTACGTGCGATTGACCTCCTAGCCGCGTGTAAGGGGAAGGTCATAATTGCTGGCATGGGGAAGTCAGGATTGATCGGCAGAAAAATTGCTTCAACTTTCGCATCGACAGGCACACCGTCTTTCTTTCTTCACCCAGCGGAAAGCTCGCACGGTGATTTGGGAATGATCGCAGCAGATGATGTCGTGATAGGCATTAGCTACAGCGGTGAAGTGCCAGAATTGGAAGCTCTCTTGCGTTTTGTTGCTCGAAAAAACCTGCCTCTGATTTCGATGACGGGCAAAGTTGGAAGCACACTTGGTCGCGCTGGTACTGTCAGTCTGGATGTGAGTGTTGCAGAAGAGGCTTGCCCGATGGGGCTTGCGCCGACAGCGTCGACGACAGCGACCCTTTCGATGGGCGACGCGCTTGCCGTTGCGACGTTGCAGAGGAAAGGTTTCAAGCCAGAGGATTTCGCTGAGCTCCACCCAGGAGGAGCTCTTGGGCGTCGACTGTTAACGCGCGTTTCCGATGTCATGCACACGGGTGATGCTCTTCCTTTAGTTTCGATGAACACGCAAATGCGGGACGTGCTTGCGACGATGACACAGAAAGAAGTGCGTGGTGTTGCAGGTGTACTCGACGAGAAAAATCAACTGATAGGCATTGTGACAGACGGAGATCTTCGACGAAGATTGGAAAAAAGTCTTAACCCTTTGGACGATAAAGCTATCGATTTAATGTCTCGTGCGCCAAAGACAGTTGATCATAATGAAATGGCGGAACGGGCACTTTTCATGATGGAGCAGTTCAAAATTCAGACGCTATTTGTTGTGAATCGTGACTCGGCAGAACCCGGACGTCCAGTTGGACTTCTCCATTTACAGGACCTGCTACAGGCAAAACTCAGGTAAATATCTGGTAAAATCAGATGAATTCAGACTAATTACGTTAAACAAAACAAAATGTCCGCCGCAATACTCGACGTTGGGATAGCCCTCAACGTTCTCTTTCTTTTCAATGGGTTAACCTAGGGTCACACTGTTGACGTAGGTATCTGTTCGGAAGGTGGGAGTCTTCATGCGTCGATTTTTTTCTCGCGCAGCGGCTATAGTTTTATTTTTGCTCGCAAATCTGGCGAATCCAGAAGTGGGGCAATCCGAGGTGATTCAGTTTCCCTCCGAAGAGTTGGCGACCGAATCTGTATTACCAGTATTCGACCAGCCAGCAGTTGTTCGTAATCGCGTGGTCGAGTTAGCGAAGCGTTTTGAATTCGGTATACTAATGGGCTACGCACTGACGGAGCCATTTTATAATCCACTTCAGCTAGGAGCGACGTTTTCCTATCACATCAATGAAGAACACGGAATTAACATCTTCGGGACCACGTTCTTGGAAGGTCTGTCGGGCGAAGCCGCGCAGTTGAATCCCATCCCTAACTCCAGTCCCCCAGTAAACGCCAATCTCCAGTATGGGCCCTCGCCCAAGTACTTAGTGATCGGCAGCTGGCAGTATTCCGCTTATTACGGAAAGCTTTCTTTCACCAAAGACTATGTGATGAATCTCCATTTGTATGGTTTAGCGGGAATCGGAATGTACGGGTTAGGTGACGCCTCGAAACCGGTGCTTGCGGTGGGGCTTGGACAGAAGTTTCATTTTTCACCGTCACTTTCTTTGCGATTTGATCTTCGGGCAATGACTTACATGGGGCCGGATCCGACTTCGATCCGACTGGATAATAAAACAGGGCCTCAACCTACCAGCGCGTTCGAGGACAAATTGATGCTCGAGGGGCTTTTGAATGTGGGTTTGAGCTACATGCTTCCCAGCTTGTGATGTTCGACTTTGAAAGGCGTCTAGTGATGAATGAGTTAGTTTTTAGAATTTTACTTCTTGTGCCATCTATCGTGTTGGCGATGACATTTCATTCTCAATTCGCTTTTGCTCAAGCAACGTTTAGCGATGTTCAGCCAGACGAAGTCATGTCGTCAGTGCCGGGTGAAATGGATGCGATTGAACAACTGTATGCGGAAGACCCAGGAAAAAAAACCACCGAAATTATAGAAGACGGAAAACCAAAACAGATCACAGGGCCCAAGTCTGACACTGAAATCAAAGGTGTATCTGACCTGTCTTCGCTGTCTGAATTCAAAGATATCGCCGTTATTCAAAAGCGGTTCCTGCCGAAAACGCAGCGGTTTGAAGGCTTCGGTGGAATCAACGGTATTCTCAACGACAAGTTTTTTACCAGTGTCGGTGTCAACGGGCGACTTGGTTACCACTTCACAGAGCGTCTTGGAGTTGAGCTACTCGTCATGGTTCTGGCGACTGGTGAACGCGATGTGACCAAAAGTCTTCGTCAGGAGCGAGGTGTCGTAACAACGAACTTTGTTTCTCCGCAAAATTATTATGGAGCGGACATACGTTGGACACCGGTGTACGGGAAGATGTCATTTTTGAATAGCAAGATCACAACCTTTGACCTGTATTTTTCGGGCGGCGCCGGAATCACAAACACCAATCAGGGCGGATCAGAGCCAACTATTCACTTTGGAACTGGGCAGGTCTTCGCGATCACGAAGTCGGCAGCCTTCCGATGGGATTTTTCTTGGAACTTCTATAATGCCAAATCCGGTGTCGCGGGTGCGCAGCAAAACTCTCTCTATAACAATCTTTTCCTGACCTTGGGCGCGAGCTTCTTCTTTCCGGAGGCAACATACAGATGAGAAAACCAAAAATGTTGATACGCTATGTGCTTGCCGCAAGTACCGCCCTCGGCCCGCTAACGGTTGTAGCGCCAATGAATGTTCAAGCTGCTGTAAGTCCGATTGCTGGCCCGGCCAGTCTTGGACTTGATTCTGTTCAAGGGAAATCTGCTGATCAAGTGGAAACCATTCTCGCGATTCTGGGCGATCTCGATCGGCTTTCAGCGCTTGAGCCAAGTTTCGGAGAAATAGAAGAAGCCTCAAGCGAATCTACTCTCGAAGATGAGCTTATAGAAGTCGTGGCGCAAGCCGGACAGAAAAAAAGAACCTCAAAGAAAAAGTCGACACAGACAAAATCAGGAAAGGCATCGGCCCCTGGGCGGGCAGGGACACAGGCGCCGCGCCGAGTAGCGGATCCTCGTGCGGCGATGATCAAGCGGGAAGAGGACCGCGGCCGACAAGCGGTGCGACGCGGAGACTATTTTGAGGCATCAAAAATCTTCTTTGGTCTTTTAGAAAAAGAGAAAAATCCACTTCGACTCTTGCAAATCCGCTTCATTCTTGGCCGCACGCTTCAAGAGCTGAAGCTTCACCAAGTGTCCGCGTTTCCCTATTACGAGATCATTAGGTCTGAAGGTAAAACGAATCCAAAAAATAAATATGTTCGCCAGTCGTTGGAGCGTCTAACTGTCGCTGCGGATCAACTGGAAAGCGACATTCTTCTCAATTACGCTGTGAAACAAATTAATGAGGAAGACTTTCCGGCCTCCAATCGGGATATGCTGTTCTTCCGACGGGGTGAGGTGAGATCGAGGGACGGCGACTTCGTCGAAGCGGCAAAAGAGTTCAACCGAGTCCGGAGCACTTCGATTTTCTACAACCGCGCTCGTTATCAAATTGCTCTGTCCCTGGTCGAGGCCGGTCAGTTAGAAAAAGCAGAGAATGTCTACGCCGCACTTGCGGAAGTTTCTTCCGATGCGGGAGTTACAAATAAAGTCCGGGTAAATGCAATGATGGGAAAGGCCCGGACACTTTATCAAAGAAAACTCTTTGCCGAGGCGATCGACTCTTACCGCGAAATTCCCCGAGACACTGAGCAATGGCACGATGCTTTGTTTGAATCGACGTGGGCGCTTCTGCAGGACGGTCGATTCCGCTCAGCCCTTTCAAACTTTCACTCGTTGCACTCTCCTTTTTATGATGACTTTTATCAGCCAGAATCGCTTCTGTTGCGGGCGATTGTGTATCATTACATTTGTCGCTATGACGAAATGGAAACAACTTTGCGGCTCTTCGAGCGTGTCTATGGTCCTGTTAGCCGCGAACTGCGATCTACTCTGATGTCGACTTCGCCGAGTTCGGCAGTTTCGCTGTACAGAGAAGTTCGAAAGATCGATGAATCTTTCGAGGAACTCAAAAAAACCGCAAAGGCGAAACGGCAGTCGCAATCACAGGTTCCTTTTTTGGTAGCGAAGCAGGTATTGCGAGAAGGCGATGTGAGGAGAAATCTATCCTACATTCGAAACCTCGAAATGGAGCGAAAGAAAATTGATCAAGCTCCCGCGACTTGGCGAGAATCGCGAGTTGGCCGGTACGCACGGCGAGTGGTCGAGCGCCGGATCGATGCGACTCAAGCCGCCACTGGTCGCTTGATCAGACGTCACCTCGAACGCATTCAGGTGGAACTTTCGGGACACTTTGAGCAATCGAGTTTGATTCGTCTGGATATGCTTTCGGGTAAAAAAGAATCCGTGAAAAAGGAAATTGTCGGCAAAGGTCTACTTCGAGACACAGTCGACGATCAGCAAGATCGAAACTTCTATATCCAGAATGGTTATGATTTTTGGCCCTTCAAAGGCGAGTACTGGTTGGACGAAATCGGCAACTACCATTACCTCGGTGTAAAGGCGTGCGAGTGATCATGAAGAACAAGTTTATATTCCTCTCTATTGGAACAGTGTCGCTACTCACTTTGTCGGCGGCGCACGGTTTGAATTCTCAGCCGGCTGTCGATCCAGGCACGCCGTCGATTCGCCAGGATGCAGCTAATGTAGGTAAGAAAAAGACCGCGAAGAAATCTCAGCTGGCAGCACCATCGGCTTCGAAAAACCAATCAGGCTCTAGGGCATCAATCGGTGGAAGTCTTAAGCGGTCTGCACTTCCCCAATCGCGCGCACTTCAAACTCCAGAGGCGACACGTACCCGGAGTATTGGCACTGTTAAGCCTCCGCGTTCCAATTCATTTTACGACGCAGGCACGAAGGAAGCAGAGTACGAAAAGCTTTTAGACCGAGAGATCAATGCTCTGTTTCGCGCGTCAATGAAGGCAAAGAAGAGTCCACAGCGTGGTGAGATTTGGTTAAGGTTGGCCGAGCGCTATGTAGAAAAGGCGCGCTTGGTCGAGTTTCGCATGCAAAATGAATACGACCAGGCTGTAAAAGCATTTGTCGAAAAGAAAACGAGGATTAAACCGCGCCTCGATACTAACAAAACTCGTGAGCACAATAAAAAGGCGATTCAGCTTTACGACTGGTTCGTTCGCGACTTTCCAAACGATCCAAAAATCGATCAAGCGCTATTTTTCCTCGGCTACAATCATTTCGAAATGGGAAATACGAAGCAGGGTGAAGACTTTTATCGGCAGCTGGTCAGTCGATATCCCGAAAGCATTTATGTGACTGAATCGCATTTTGCGCTTGGCGAGTTCTATTTTGAAAATGAAGTATGGCGTCAGGCGTTTGATAACTATCAAAAGGTCATTCAGGCCAAGCGCGCACGCCTAGCTTCGTTTGCTTATTATAAAGCGGCGTGGTGCTTGTACCGCCTCAGTAAAACTACCGACGCACTAAAGTATCTCGAGCGGGTGATTCGAATGAGCAAAGCCGCAGATGCGGCCTCCAATGTCCCCGGCAGGAAGTCTATAAATCGCATTCGACTTGCCATTGAAGCTCTAAAGGACTACGTACCGTTCTACGCAGAAGTCGGCAATGTCGATCAAGCTTACGACGACTTTGTTCGCGTTTCTGGCGACGAGCGCGCGGCGACACAGATGTTAGAAAAGTTGGCCTATCTCACCGCAGATCAAGGCAGTCGCCAAATTGCAGCGAAGCTGTTTAGACAATTGATAAGTTTCAACATAACTGGCGAGCGAGCGGCCGAATACCAGTATCAAATTGTTCTCACGTTCGCTACATCGGACGCGCGTGAGTTTCGTCGACAGTTAGAAATGTGGCTTGAAAACTTTGGCCCCGCTTCTTTATGGGCGCAAGAAAACAGGAAGAACCAGAAATTGGTAACGGACGTCGCCCGTCTTCAGGAAACCACTCTTCGAAATCATGTGTTGCAGTTGCATCAGACGGCACAAAATTCGAGAGCTCGATTTTCGCAAGAGGTCGCACACGGTGCCTACATGCTCTACGTGAAGCATTTCTCGGATTCGCCACAGATCGCAGAGATGCAGTTTTTCCATGCGGAACTGCTGTTTGACATGGGACGCTTTAACGATGCAGCCAGGCTGTATGTTTACGCAGCCGACAAAGATACAAAAGGACAGTACAAAGAGCGCGCGCAGTTGAATGCCGTCTTGGCATTCGAAAAGATTTTACCGTCCGATCAAGAGATCGAAGCACGTCGTGGAAAGTCGCTGGAAAAGATACAATTGGATCCTGCGGTCGAACAGTTTGTTCGCTCAGCGCAGCGCTATATCACCGCGTTTCCGAAAGGTGAAAAAGTCGGTGATATAGAGCGCCGGTTGGGTGTCATTTATTACAGCTACAACTATTTCGACGAAGCGATTCCGATCTTCGAGAAGACGCTGTATGGCGACCCAGCTTCAGCGAATGGGGAAATTGCCGGCAACTTGATTCTCGATATCTATAAACTGAAAGACGACATGATTGGTTTTGCCGATAAGGGCACCCAGTTTATGGCAAACCCGGCAATTATGAAGACAAAGTTTGGTCAGCAAGTAAGGCTTTTGATGGAAAAAGCCAACTACGCGAAAGCTGAAAAACTTGCAGCAACCGGGGATCACTCAAAAGCGGCGAAAGAGTTTGAAAACTTTGTCGGTATCACGAAGAGCGAGGATCTTGCCCTAGCCGCGAGATTCAAGGCAGCCGCGAGTTACGAGAAAGCTGGTGACCTTGCTGGGGCAGCGAAGAACTATCAGCTTGTGCTCGCCACACCAGGAAAAGATCCTAGAACCAAGAGTCTTCATAACGACGCTCGCAACGCGCTTGCAAAAATCTACGAACAGACGGGGCAATTGGACCTGGCGGCAAAACAGTTTGCTGCCTATGCGGATGCCAACTCGAAAGATCAGAAGGCCATCAACGGATTCTTTAACGCTGCAGTTATCTGGGATGGTCTTGGGAATACGCAAGAGGCGAGTTCTAATTACGAGCTTTACAGAAAATACTCGAAGCGAGCCGACCGGATCGACACCTATTTTTTAGAGGCAGAAATGTGGCAGCGCAGGAAGCTTGAAAAGCGCGCGGCGCAGTTCTTTAAGCTTTACCTCGACAGCGGGGGGCGCGATGAAGCGAAGCGAATCGAAGCGACATTCTTAATTGCTGATACTGATCGAAAAGCAGGGGCATTTACCAAGTCCATGAAGGGATACAGCTCGGTTCTGTATATGCATAAAAATGGCTCGCCTCTGGTGCGAGAAGCGACCGTTAAGTATCTTGCGGAGGCTAGGTTTGAAATTGCTCAGCCACTGAAAAACGATCTGGCGGCAATTCGCTTCGGTACAAGTGATAAATCACAGGGTGCGGCTGCGGCGCAGGTCCAAGCAGGAATTAAGAAGTATCTCGAGGCGATGAAAGAGATTATTCGTCTTGATTACGGTCCGATGATTGTTGCTGCCTTGGCGAGTACCGGGCAAGTGTACGACTTGGTCGCGCAGAAGTTCGAAAAAATTCCGACACCGTCTGGATTGGCCGGCGAAGATGCAAAAAAATATCGCGAATTGATCCAAGTCGAGGTGGTGCGATTTAAAAATGAAGCGAAGACCTCTTATCAGGCCGCCGTAGACAGATCGTTAGAATTTGAGACCTATGGTCCGTGGACCAAAGCAGCGCGGATTGGTCTGTCAGCCTACGATGCGAAATTTAACGACGCGGGCGATCTTGCAGTTGATGTCAACGCTGGCGATTGGATGGGGCTATGATCGTCATATCAAAAAAATCTGGAACTGGTTGGAAATTGAAACTGTCGACAAGTGTACTCGTCGGCGTGGTCGCCGCAGCTTGCTCGTCCGGTCCGAAACCAGAGCCGGTGGTAACTGGTGCAGGTCCAAAAGCCGGAAGCACCGTGCCTCTACCGGTAGGCGCCGGCAAAGACGGCGAATCGGGTGGCGCCTCTGTGACGGGTGCTGGCATTCAGAAGTACGCGAACCTGTCGGAAGCACTTCGAGGAAGTAAAACGTTGAACGTTCAAGACGAGGCAGCGCGAATTTTAGTCGCGAATCCGGAGGATGTGGTCGCTTTGAATGCGCTAGCGATGTGGAACTACCGACAGAAGAAAATTGGCGCCGCAAAACTTTTGTTGGCGCGAGCAATTGAAAAAGGTCAGCCAAACGCTTCGATTCACAACAACTACGGGTTGATGTTGTTGTCAGAGGGCGACGAACTGGCTGCGGCCGAACATTTCAAGAAAGCACTTCGACTGGACGAAGGTCATGCGGAAGCGAATGCCAATCTCGGTTCGCATTACGCAAAGGGCGGCGACTGGAAAAAAGCATTGCCGCGCCTAGAGCGGGCATGGACAGCGGGCCGTCAGGATTCCTCCATCGCCAACAACTATGCACTAAGCTTGAAAGGCGAAGGCGATCACGAGAAAGCTCGCCAGGTATTTGAAGATGCGGCCAAACGTAACAATAAAGATCCGATCTTACTTCTCAACTATGCAAGCTTGTTGATTGAAACAATGAACAGGCCCAAGGAAGGGCTACCGCTTGTTTACCGAGTAAAGTTCCTTGAGACTGAGAGGAAGGATGTGTTGAACCGTGCAAACGTGTTGGAACGCAAGGCGAGTGGCACATCGACACCATAGATTGTTTGAGGCAGGCAGCGTGTTGAATTTCATCTTGAGCTTAAAGATTCGGTCTAAAAGTTTTTCGCTGGCGCTTGTTGGTGTGGCAGTTCTTTTGATGATCCCATCGGCGTTCGCTCAAGAAAACTCAGGAGCTGCAACGGGGAAAAAAGGTCAGAAGCGCACGACGATCAACTTTGAAGATCAGCTGATCGAAGGCAGAACGCAAAAGCCCGAGCTTATTGTTTTGCTCCAGAATCGAATGAACAACTCTCGTCGACTTTTCAAACTCCGGGAAAACTTTCTTCCTGAAATGCGGAAGACGTCAGAGGATGTCGGGCGCGCCGAATCGAATGCGCGCGGAAGTGCGGAGCCAGCGAAATGAGTTCGCCCATAAAGCAGCCAATAGTTCTTCGCGTACACAAAAACGGCGCTCTCGTAGGGGTGAAGCAGTTTTTGGATAACCAAATCGTTATGGGGCGTCAGAGCGACCTTCAGCTACCGCTCGAAGGCGATTCGGTTGCGGTTATTCATTGTGCGATTGAGAACAGAGATGGCGCTTGGTTTATCGCCGACCTCGGATCTGAATCAGGAACAAAAAAGAATCAAGAGACGATTTTGGATTCGGCGATTCAATCTGGCGACACGATTGAAGTTGGTGAGTATAAAATTGAATTTTTCATTGGAATTCCAAAGCCCAAAGCGCCGCCCGTTGAAACTGCCGTACCTTCGGTAACGACACCTCCGCCCTCGACGCCTTTAATGGTCTCAACACCTCCGCTTACGCGTGCTCCTTTGTTCCCTCCGCTTGGGACCAACTCCAGAGAACAAGCTGTAGTCCCAGAATCAAGGCCAGCAAAACCGGCCGAGTTTTCGAGGCCCATTGATCGCCCGACTGTCGATATTATTTCTGGATCTGGAAATTTAGAGACTGTTGCCGCGCGACCGATTCGAGCTTCGGTTCGCCCTCACGGTCATAAGAAAAAGGGGCGCAAAACATTTGCGCCTCCAAGTCGCTATCAGAACGTCAAAGAGTTTGTAAAGCCAACCAAGGGCTCTGTCGTTGAAGTGATGGTCGCGTGGCGCGAGCGAGTGATTGCTACCTACTCCTTTTCAGAAAAAAAGATTGTCACCATTGGAAGCAAGCCGTCTTGCGATGTGCCCGTTCCGGTTATGGGTTCACGCCTGCGGTCAGCTCCCATTGTTAAAGTAGATCAACCTGCAACGGTTTTCATTCTGCCTGAGTCCACCGGCGAACTTGTTCGCGGTCAAAATTCTCAGCCGTTTTCCGAACTCAGTCGCACTGGGAGAATCGGGCGAAGCGGCGAACTTTCGACGTTAGTTCTTGAGCAAGGCGAGCTTGTCAAAATGGATGTTGGTGAAGGTATTTCCATCATCATCCGTTACGTTAGTGAAGCCCCAAAGCCTCTGATGGCGCCTCTTTTCGATTTAACAACGAGTGAAATCACTGGCGTCGTGTTGGCAATGGCGCTGGTCGCCGTTCTTAGTCTCTATATGTACCTTTATTCGCCGACCAAGGAGCTTCCGCCAGAAGCAGGTCTCGATGAACCACTTCGAACTGCAGTGATGCTGGTAAAGCCAACTCCGATCCCCCCTCCCTTGCCGCCGGTTGAGCAAACAAAGGTCGTCGAAATTCCCGCGACCCCGGTTCCAACTCCGCCACCGCAAGTGGTTCGTTCGACGCCTTCTCCGGTAAAAACGGAAATAAAGCAAAAGCAAACACAGGCACAAGTTTTAACTCAAGTTAAAACGAATCCTGGGCAGGCGGCGAACGCGGCTGCGAACAAAAACAAAACCGGACCGCGCACTCAAACATCTGTGAAGCAAGGCGGAGCGATAAAAACGACCGACCAAAAAGCTTCTCAGATGCAGTCGAAACCAAAGGACGTTTCCAAAGCGGGCATTTTTTCGACTTTCGGCGGCGGCGGCGCGCAAAATACCCTCGCGGGTTCGACAACGGGTTCGGGAGAACTAGCAGGCCTGTCGGCGTCAGCCACTGGTCGAAGTGGCTTCAACGAAAATCGAACCGGTGAAGGTTTAGGTTCTGCAACCAAAGATACGGGCCAAGGTGGGACCGGAAAGTCCTTAGAGGGAATAGTCGGCGGAATCAAAACCGAAGGACGTGGCGGCGGAAATGCCGGCTATGGCACTGGTGGGCTTGGTGGCCGGGTTGGCGTAAAAGTAATTCCGGGCGGCGAAGGCGAAGCGTTTTCTGGAACGATTGATCGCGAGGCAATTCGCCGAGTTATTTTGGCAAACTACCGGGTGATTAAAACTTGCTATGAAAAGGAACTCAATCGAACGCCTGATCTAGTGGGTAAACTAGTTATCGAGTGGGACATCGGTGAGAAGGGCGCAGTTTTACGCACAGCTGTTCAGCGCAATGAGTTGGGCAATAAGGCGGTGGCAGATTGTTTGATGGGCCGATTGAGAATGTGGAGATTTCCGGAACCGCCGACGAACGAAGTAGTCACCGTCGCGTATCCGTTTGTTTTTTCGAATTAACGTATTTAGCTAATGAGACCAGGGGGAAATAGTGGAACCGACATCAACAGCCGCCGCAATGGATGCAGCAATGGCTTACGAATCAGGAAACTTTTTTATTACGGCATTCAAGGTCGGTGGACCTGCAATGATAGTCATTGCGGCGATCGGCGCATTGACGATTATGCTGTTGATCGAACGCATGTGGGCGCTGAAAGGATTGAGCGTTGATAAAAATGATTTCAACGAACATCTTTTTGGGATGGTTCTTCGCGGCGATATTCGTCAGGCGATTACTTACTGTGACTCGAAGTCGGCTCCGCTGACGAACACTCTGAAGGCTGGCCTAATCCAAGTTATGAACCAAAGACCAGACGAAGAGATTCAAGTAGCGATGGATGCGGCGGTCCTTCGGGAAACACCGCGCATCGAGGGATGGGCTGCGTTCTTAGCCGTCTTCGGTAACTTGGCGACATTGGTCGGTCTCGTCGGAACGATCATGGGTATGATCAAGTCCTTCGCAGGTGTTTCGAAGGCGGGAGCTGCCGAAAAGGCGCAGCTGCTTTCAGAGGGTATTTCCGAAGCCCTCCACTGTACAGCAGCGGGTCTTATGGTCGCGGTCATAGCGATCCTCGCTTATGGGTATTTCCAGGTTAGAATCGGTCGCATCATCAACGACATGCAGGAGTCCAGCATGTCGATGATGAATCTCGTCGTCGCAAATCGCGATAAAGTGAAAGAGTAAAAGACGGCTATGGCACAAACCGAAGGTCGAAACAGTAGCGGTCGCAACGCGAATACAGAAGTGAACCTGATTCCGTTCATCGATTTGATGAGCGTTCTGATCACATTTCTTCTGATCACAGCTGTTTGGACCCAAGTTTCAATGATCCAGCTAGGAAGTTCGATCTACGGAAAGAAGACCTCTGATCAAATCACTCCTCCTCCGCCAATTGCTGATATTCCCCTCCGGCTAGACGTGAAGGATTTCGGATTTAGATTGATCGTCGGGCAAGATAAGTACACGTTCGAAAAGAAAAATGGTGAGTGGGTCACCGAGGAGCTAAACGAGCGATTAGCGGTCGTTCGCCAAATGTATCCGGATAAAGCAGATGCGACGATCACCGTCGATAACGAAGTTCCCTATGAAAAACTGATTTTGGGAATGGATGCACTTTTGAAGGGCAGCTTTATCTCGATCAGTATCGCGACAGTTGAGTCCGAATAGAAAAGAGCAGGATTTACTTATGGCTATATTTGTTCCAGGTCTTCGCGACCGACACCAGCGTCCGCTTAGCGGCAAAGGAGCTCGCAACATCGTTGCGATGTTATCTTTGACTGCGATGGTCGATATGTTCACTGTTCTCGCAGTATTCCTTTTGCAGAACTATCAGACAACGGGTGACGTAATAGAGCTATCTGATGAAGTTGTACTTCCTAAGGCGGCAAAGGTTCGTGAGTTGAAGCCTGCGACTGTTGTTGTGATCTCGAAAGGAAAAATACTCGTCGACAAACTTCAAGTTGCGACGATCGACGAAGTGAAAGCGATCGAAGAAGTGACTGTTCTGCCAAATCTTCAAGCAAGAGTTCAGGATGCCTTTCGGATACTTGAGGAAAGAAATCGTGTTGCAGGCTTGTCGCAGATCAGACAAGCAGTCAGTCAAGGGCGCGGCGAAGACCCGGCGCGTCCAGAAGATTTTCGTCGAGTAACAGTGCAAGCCGACCGTGTGATCGACGCAGGAACTGTGAAAAAAGTGATGTACACGCTGACGGAAGCAGGAGCTTCGGAAATCAATTTCGCTGTTCTTCGCGATGATTCTCGCGTTCAGTAGCTGAAAAGTTAAGCTGCGATAGGCTCTTCATCGTGAAAGCGGCGAATGTGCTCGGTGATGATGGCTTTGTTCTCGGCAGTGATATCTAAAAACTTCACTCCAGCATCACCTGTCCGAGAAACATAAATTATTTCTCCAAGCGCGTGAACAGTAGAGGGAAACTCTCGGCTTTTGATGGAAATTTGGACTTTGTCGCCGCGGTTTAAGGCGCCCGCATTTTTAACACCGAATCCGCCGATACTTACCGTCAGCGCCTGAAGAACTTGCGCCGCCATACTGCTGCCGACCGCTGTTAGAGCAACTTGTCCAAGAAGCGGTGCGCGGGGGTTTTCTCGTCGACTGATTCCCACGAGATCCATAACTTCCGGAACTTCGAAAAGTGGAAGCCATTTTACCAGTCCGGTACCCCAAAGCGTGACGATATCCCAGCGATTTAGGCCGCGGAGGTGGTCAGCCAATTCGCCTTGGGTCAGCGGTCCAATCGGATGTCCTGAACCTGAATCGCAGTACCATACCCGACTGTCAGAGGATTTTTGAATTGCTTGAATTTTAATAGAAATAGATTTCCACTCTGAAATCGGCGACCACTCGTTGGTTCCTCTTGCCCAAATAAGGCATTCGGGCCCTAGGGATCCGGATTCAATATTTTTCTCTACTTCATCGGCGGAAAACGGACCCAGAACCGCCCCATCTCGATGAACAAACCACGAAGTCTTCATAGTGACGCTATCGGCTGAAACTGAGTTTTTCTTAAGGATGTGTTAGTCTGGCCTTCAATGAGACAGTCCTTGCTCGATATTCTTCGGTCCGCCTTTCACCGCCGCAACCTCGTAATTTCGTCGCTGCTATTTCTGATTGTCGTTATTCAGCTCGTAGTTTTAATGCCTCGGGACCTCGATCTTCGTGAACTTGATCCCGACAAAAGTCGAGCGGTAAAGGCCGGCCGCAAAAAGCAGGTTCCGAAAGAAACAACGGCGAGTCTAGGCACATCCATCACGGATCTTGCTACCCAAGGCGCAGGCGGTCAAATTCTGCGCGGAGTACATTCGATTGAAGTCAATTCGGACGGGAAGGGCTGGGAACTCTGGGCTGATCGCGGGGTTCGACCGAAGGACTCTGGTGAGTGGAAAATTGAAACTGTCAGAGTGAAATTTTACGCTTCGAACGGGGTCACTTACAATGTGACCGGTCGTACCGGTGGCGTGAACCCGGCGACCTATGATTTGTGGATCAAGGGAAACGTTGAAACAAAGTCATCAAATGGGTACATCTTCAAATCACCAAGCGTGGTGTATAATTCTAAGCTGAAAAAGCTGACGTCTTCCGAAGCGGTAGAAATGATCGGACCAACCGACTCCGAGGGAAGTCGCCTCGAATTGAGCGGTGAAGACATGTTTGCAGATTTGAACTCCAACGAAATAAGAGTGAACCGCAAAGTTCAAGCGAAGAAGCGCGTGCATGGCGAAAAAACAGCGCAAATTCAATCTACGGCAGCGCAGTTTTCTGGAGCAACAAATCTTGCTGCTTTTACTGGTGGAGTTACAATTGATGTCGAAACCATGCGCATAACCGGGCCCGAGGCCAAATTCACATATGATTCGAAACGCAACGCGCTGGAATCACTGATGGTGGCAGGCGGAGTGAAAGTAACCGATTCCGACAAGTTCGCAACGAGCGGCTCTCTTTCCGTTTACTTTAAAGATGATCGCTACATTTTTAAAGGGTCGCCTCGAGTTGTGCAAAATGAAGATGAATTGATAGGCGATGAAATTGTTTTTCTTCAAGGCGGAAAGCAAGTGCAGGTCATAAACGCGAAGGCTCAAGTTGATCCAGCTCGTGCAACCGGAACTCCGCGACCGGATAGGAGGGTTCCATGATTCAGCTTACAGTTCGAGGAATTGCAAAAGCCTTCAAGAGTCGAAAAGTCGTCGATGGTGTTTCTTTTCAAGTGGATGCTGGTTCTGTAGTCGGGTTACTTGGTCCCAACGGCGCTGGAAAAACGACAAGCTTCTATATGGTTGTTGGTCTGGTCACCCCTGATGCCGGTGAGATCTTGTTGGGCGAACAATCAATCTCCCAACTGCCGATGTTTCAACGCGCCCGAATAGGTTTAAGCTATCTTCCTCAAGAGGCATCGATATTTCGACGTCTAACGGTAAAAGAAAATATTTTGGTGGCACTTGAAGCGCAGGGAGTTGCAGGAAATGCCAAGCTAGAGAAATTGGAATCGCTGCTCAACGATTTCAATGTAAAGCACATACGTGATTCCTACGGCTATGCCCTTTCGGGTGGGGAGCGCCGTCGGGTCGAGATCGCAAGAGCGCTTGCAGGAGAGCCCAAATTCATTCTCCTCGACGAGCCTTTCGCCGGGATTGACCCGATCGCTGTCGGCGATATTCAGGAAATTATTCGCCAGCTAAAAGCTCGTGGCATTGGGGTCCTGATCACAGACCATAATGTTCGAGAAACTTTAGGGATCTGCGATTATGCCTATATAATGAAAGACGGACGAGTGCAGGTCGAAGGCGCAGCCAACGAAATTGCAAATTCCGAACTCGCGCGGAAGTTTTATCTCGGCGAGAATTTTAGACTGTAAGCTTTTTTAGTTCGAGGTGACGAGATGGCAATGAGTCAAAAGATGGGCCTGAAGATGGGGCTCGGAATGCAGTTGCGGATGACTCCGCAGTTGCAGCAAGCCATTAAACTTCTTCAACTTTCACGCCTTGAGCTTGAGCAAGAGGTTCGGAAAGAGCTTGAAGACAACCCAGTGCTCGAGGAATTCGCTGATGGTCCAGATGAGATCACGAATCCCGGCGTGCAAGCCGAAGCGAACGAGAACACTGAGCAGTCGCGCGAGCAACAAGATCCCCAGAAGCAAGACGAGATCAACTGGGATGAATATTTCGATGCTACGTATAAGCCTATGCCGAATATGTCGGGTGGCAACGAAGAGATCATGAACTATGAAAACCTCATCACGACACCGCAAAGTCTTTATGATCACTTGATGTGGCAGATGCGGAACTCCGGTTTTTCTGATGAAGAGCAAACATTGGCAGGGATCTTGATTGGGTACGTCGATGACGATGGCTATATCACTGTTCCGATTAGTCAGATTGCTGAGGACGAAGGGATTGATGCAGCCAATTTAGAGAGCGTTCTTCCTTACGTGCAAGAATTCGATCCGCCAGGCGTTGGCGCACGCGATCTTCAGGAATGTCTCATTATCCAGGCGCGCCACGTTCAAGAGGACACGAAAGATGTTGTCAGCTTAATTAAAAATCATTTCAAAGATTTGGAAAAGCGCAACTTTGCGGGGATTGCCAAAGCTCTCAACACGTCTGTCGAGGATGTGGCGGAAATGGCAAAACTTATTTACTCGATGGATCCTAAGCCAGGACGAGCCTTTATTCAGCCAGACACCCATTATGTTCAACCCGACGTGTTCGTCTACAAAGTTGGCGACGAATATATGGTTTCGCTCAATGAAGACGGACTTCCGCGCCTGAGAATTTCGAACTTCTATCGAAATCTTTTGGCGGGAAAATCGCAAAAAGGCGAGACCCAGGACTTTGTCACCAAGAAGCTTCAAAGTGCTGTTTGGTTGATCAAATCCATTCATCAGCGCCAGCGTACGATCTACAAAGTGTCAGAATCGATCGTGAAGCGGCAGCGAGAGTTTTTTGACAAGGGTCCGTCGTTTTTAAGACCGATGATATTGCGGGACGTAGCTGACGATATTGGTATGCACGAATCCACTGTCAGCCGCGTCACCACCTCAAAATACATGCATACTCCTCAGGGCATTTTCGAACTTAAGCATTTCTTCAACTCTGGAATCGGAACGGATGACGGCGAAGCGCTTGCGAGCGAGTCGGTAAAAGTGAAGATTAAAGAGCTTATAGTGGCTGAGGATACGAAGGATCCGCTTTCGGACCAGCAGATTGTGGAAATGCTGAAACGAGAGGGTATCAACATCGCGCGACGCACCGTAGCCAAGTATCGCGAAAGTCTTAAAATCCTCCCGTCGAGTCGAAGAAAGAAGTATTTCTAAGCCGATGATTATAGCGGCGATCGCAGGGGCCGTGATCGGTGTCCTCTGCGTTATTCTAATTTCTCGACTTCAAAAATCGAGCCTCCTTCGTGAGGCGCAGGCGGAAGCGTCTGCGCTTATGGATGAAGCGCGCGATTTCGCCGAGAGTTTAAAAGAAGAAACTGAATTAAAAGGTGAAGAAATCTCGGACCTGGTTTGGTCAAGACATGAAGCAGAGATTACAAACCTCGAAGCTAAGGTGAAAGAACTCGACGAGCGCTTGAGAGCAAGACGCAGTCAAGTAGATCGCGAGTACAATACCGATCGCCGCGAAGTGGATCAGAGTTTCGAAACTTTACAAAGTGCCGAGACCGTCGTTCGCGAAAAAGAAAGCCGTCTACGGGCTCAAAAAGAAAAGATCCTGTCGCTCACTCAAGAGTTTCGAGAAAAGTTGAAGCTGGTCGCTGAGCTAGATGTGCCTTCTTTGAAAGCTGATTTGGTCGAAAAGGCTCTCTCGGAAGCTAACATTGAAGCTGCTCGAAAGGCGTCTGCTTTCGAAGAAGAAATTCGTTTAGGGGCAGAACAGATAGCTAAGAAGATTTTGTACACGGCATTGAATCGGTTCCCGCGACCGGCACCTACCGAACGTGGAATAGGCATTGTTGAAATTCCTAACCCTGACGTTAAGCGCCGAATGGTTGGTGAGAATGAGACAAACATTCGCGAACTCGAACGCCTGACCGGCGTCGGCCTCACAATCACGGAAAAAAACACCTTTCAACTTGCGAGCTACGATCCAGTGGGCCGTGAGATCACCACTCGGACGCTAGAAAAATTGCTTCACGAAAAAGCGCCCAACGCAGACACAGTTCAGCGATTGTTTGAGAAAACCTCCGGCGAAGTTCATCGCCGGGTCGAGAACGACGGCAATAAAATTGCTGCGGAGCTTGGTGCGCGCGATCTCAATCCCGAAATCAAAAAGCGTCTTGGCCAGCTTCGCTACCGTTATAGCTTTGCTCAAAATCAACACTACCATGTCGCCGAAGTCGGCTGGCTGTGCGGCATTCTTGCTAGTGAGCTTGGCGGCTCCGACCGTTTTGCTGCAAAACGCGCGGGTCTCCTGCACGATGTCGGAAAGTCTATGGATCATGCCATCGAAGGTGGTCACGCCGTCATTGGTGCGGATTTTATTTCTAAATTTGGTGAAAAGCCTGAAATCGTGCACGCAGTTAAGTCCCACCACTATGAAGAGCAACCGACGAGCGACCTCTGTTATCTCGTTATTGCGGCCGATGCGATTTCGGGGGCTCGGCCTGGTGCGCGGCGTTCGACGGTGAGTGTTTACAACCAGAAAATCGAAGTTCTTTCGGGTATCGCAGAAGGGTTCCCTGGCGTCCTTCGCACCTTCATCTTCAATGCGGGCCGCGAAGTGCGCGTGACGGTTGATTCTCGACGAGTCTCTGATTCTAAAGCTTTAGAATTGTGCCGACAAATCGCAGATAAAGTAGAAGAAGAGTGTCAATATCCCGGGCAAATCAAAGTCGTTGTCGTCCGGGAAACCGCGGCTAGTGCGACCGCGCGTTGAGCTCATGAGCCTGGCTGTCTCAATTTGAGATTCCGAAGAATCGCCTCATTCTAAAGTCTAGTTTTCCAGACCGACGGCCGATGAGAAATCACCTAGTGGTGTTGTTCTTTCGGCCTCAAGGCAACACCTCAAAATCAGTGGCCAGTATGGAAAGGACTTGTTCATGAAGGTCGGCTTTGCCTTCCGCAGTGTAGATACCTCGGACCTCCTCATGGAATACATGACTGAGCGGCTTGAGAAGCTGCAGCGATTCGAGCTAAATCCGATGGATGTGCATGTGGTCGTTTCAATGGTGCGTCACGAATGTTCGATTGAGGTGACGATGCTGGAAGGACGTCGAAAGTACAAAGCGAACGCCGTTTCCGACGACTTCTATCGATCCGTTGAAATGTGCGTGAATAAACTGCAGCGCCAGCTGTCGAAAGAGCGTCGTCGCCAGCACGATATTAACCAAAGGCGTCCAGAAAAAAGTGTGGAGGGAAAGCTCTCGCGGCTTACTCCACAGCTTGAGGTCGACTTCTCGCGCGACTACAAAAAGACCGGCTAGCTTTACCGCACCTGGTTTTTCTTTTTCACTTTCGCTTAGGGCCTCATTTTGAGGCCTTTCGTTTGACCCGTTCTGGTAGGCTCTGATAGCACAATGGTCATGAAAAATTACTTGTTCACCAGCGAGTCCGTCTCTGAAGGCCATCCCGATAAAGTAGCTGATCAAATCAGCGATGCAGTTTTAGATGCCATGTTGACGAAAGACCCTAAGGCTCGCGTTGCCTGTGAAACAATGGTCACGACGGGAGTTGCTATCGTGGCGGGCGAAGTGACAACTTCAGCCTACGTCAATATCGCGGAAGTTGTTCGCAAGGTCGTTACTGATATTGGTTACGACAGTGGAGAAAAAGGCTTTGATGGTAACAGCTGTGCCGTCATGGTCACACTCGACAAGCAAAGCGCAGACATCGCAAAAGGTGTCGACGCGCACACATCACAAACCGGCGAACAAGGTGCTGGCGATCAGGGTTTGATGTTCGGTTATGCCGTCAATGAAACTCCCGAATTCATGCCACTTTCCATTTCCATGTCGCATAAAATTTTGCAGAACCTGGCGACTGCGAGAAAGAGTAAAAAAGTCGACTTTTTGTGGCCCGACGCGAAAAGCCAAGTCACCGTTGAATATGCCGACGGAAAAGTAAAGCGTGTCGACGCAGTGGTCGTTTCAACTCAGCATTCGCCTGATGTGACTAATGAAGTTCTGCGTAGCTATGTCATTGACGAAGTTGTTCGAAAAACTATTCCGGCTAGTTGGATCGATTCAAAAACTAAGTTTCACATCAACCCGACCGGTCGTTTCGTGGTCGGCGGACCGCATGGCGATTGCGGACTGACTGGTCGCAAAATTATTGTCGACACCTATGGAGGTCACGGCGCGCACGGCGGAGGGGCCTTTTCAGGAAAAGATCCCTCGAAGGTTGATCGCTCGGCGGCGTATGCCTCACGTCACATCGCCAAAAACATCGTAGCAGCTGGACTCGCAGAAAAGTGTCTGGTTCAGGTCGCTTATGCCATCGGTTTAGCTGAACCAGTTTCACTGATGGTGAATGACTTTGGGACAAGCAAAGTGGGCGGCGAAATCCTAGCAAAGGCGGTACGGGAAATTTGGAGTCTCAAACCGGCCGCCATTGTTGAGCGTTATGACCTCTTAAAGCCGCGTTATTTAAAAACGGCCTCCTACGGGCATTTTGGTCGCAACGAGCCCGAGTTTACTTGGGAAAAAGTAGATCAAGTTGATGCGCTCAAGGACGTCGTAAAAACGCTTTCAAGGTCCTAATGTGTCGCTTCGGCCTCTGGCCTACGCTGCTTTCGATGCAGGGGCATCGGAAGATTTCCGGGTGTCGCTTCGGCTTGGCGACCCTCCACAGGAGGGCCCCGCCAAGGGCCTACGTCTCGGGTGAGTCTCGCTCCTTCGAAGCTCTCACCCTCGTTCGATGCAGGGGCATCGAAAGATTGTTGATGTCGTTCCGCCTGGGCGCATTATGAATTTTGTTGCTATAGATATATGGCAACATAATGTTGCTTGGGTTCGAAACATCGGCTAACTCCGGTCGAATGAAGAAAATTGCGACCACGGTTTACATCACAGAAGATCAACAGCAGCTCCTAAAAGAGCTCAACCGCCGCACCCGAGTTCCAATTGCTGAATTTATTCGCGAAGGAATTGATCTCGTTTTAGAGCGGCATTCTGCTCAACTTCCGGGACAAATGGGACTTCAGATGAAAACTGAATCTGGTGTGAATTTAATCAGAAATAGTTCTGCGAGAAACAGTTCGAGTGTTGGCGGCATAGTCAGTATATTGGACGAAATCAATTCCGTGCCAAACGAGACAAACAGTTAGAGACTAGGCGTAAAGTAAAAATGCACGAACTTTCCCGCATCCGAAATTTCTCGATCATCGCCCACATTGACCACGGTAAATCTACGTTGGCCGATGGCCTTATGCAGTACACCGGTTCTCTTTCCAACCGCGAAATGAAAGCTCAGTTTTTGGACAATATGGAGCTCGAGCGAGAGCGTGGAATCACAATCAAGGCTCAAACTGTGCGGCTTCTGTACAAAGCCGACGATGGGATCGAATATCAAATCAATCTCATCGATACTCCCGGGCACGTTGATTTTAGCTATGAGGTATCAAGAAGTTTGGCCGCCTGCGAAGGCGCAATTTTAGTGGTCGATGCCGCCCAAGGTGTCGAGGCTCAAACATTGGCAAACGTGTATCTTGCCATGGAAAACAATCTCGAGATTATTCCGGTACTGAATAAAATCGATCTTCCATCGGCCGACCCAGAGAGTGTCAAAAAGCAAATCGAAGAAACGATTGGCTTAGACGCGAGCGAAGCTGTCATGGCCAGTGCGAAAGAGAAAATCGGCATCAAAGAGATTCTGGAAGCGATCGTCAAAAAGGTCCCTCCTCCGAAAGGCAATCGCACGGACACAGTTCGCGCACTGATTTTTGACTCGTGGTTTGATTCTTATCAGGGTGTCGTCGTTTTGGTACGTGTCATGGACGGAACATTGAACAAAGGCGATCGTATCAAGTTCATGCAAACCGATCGCGATTACGAAATTTTGAAACTGGGTACATTCTCGCCGTTTCCGCTCGAAGCTCCGGCTCTGGGTTGCGGCGAAGTGGGCTTTATCGTTTGTGGAATTAAAGACATTCGCGATGTTCAGGTGGGTGACACCGTTACGTCTGCCAAGAAACCAGCTTTGGAGCCACTCTCGGGATTCAAGCGCGTGACACCGATGGTTTTCTCCGGAATTTTTCCGGTGATCGCCAGCGACTATGAACAACTAAAAGATGCGCTCGAAAAGCTGGTTTTGAACGATTCCTCGTTAACCTATGAAGTAGAAAAGTCAGCAGCACTTGGGTTTGGCTATCGCTGTGGATTTTTAGGCCTCTTGCACATGGAAATCGTTCAAGAGCGTTTGGAGCGCGAGTTTGGCCTTAACCTTATCACGACGGCACCGACTGTCGTTTACAACATTACGACATCGGACGGTCTCACGAAGAAGCTTGAAAACCCTGCTTTGATGCCGGACCCGACTAAGATTGTCAAAATGGAAGAGCCGATCGTTCGCGTTGTCCTCCACACCCCGAGCGAGTTTATTGGAAACATTCTTAAACTCTGCGAAGACAAGCGCGGCGTTCAGGTTAAAATGGACTACGTCACTGAAAAGAAAGTGATGATCGAGTACCGGATTCCGATGAACGAAATTGTTATGGATTTCTATGATCGGTTGAAGTCCGTAACTAAGGGCTACGCTTCAATGGAGTATGAGGTCATAGGTTTTGAAGAGGCTGATCTTGTAAAACTTGATGTCCTTATAAATTCCGAGCCCGTGGATGCGTTGTCATTGATTGTGCATCGTTCAAAGGCGCAGAATCGCGGGCGCGCTTTGGTTGCTAAGATGCGCGAACTGATCCCGCGTCAACAATACCAAGTCGCGATTCAGGCGGCGATCGGTGCCAAAATTGTTGCTCGCGAAACGGTGAGTGCCATGCGAAAAGACGTCACGGCTAAGTGTTATGGTGGCGACATTTCGCGGAAGCGCAAACTTCTTGAGAAACAAAAAGAAGGCAAAAAACGCATGAAACAGTTCGGTTCCATCGAACTTCCACAAGAGGCGTTCTTGGCGATTTTGAAAGTTGAAGATTAGAGAGGAAGCTCCATGGCTAGCGGTGAAGTTAAAACAGAAGAGGGAAGTACTGCGGAGTCGATACCCCCATCCGCGTTTCGCGCTTTTGTAGAGGGTTGGGGTTCATTTTTCTTTGCGATTTTGCTAGCGCTGGTGATTCGCTGGGGATTGATTGAGGCCTACGTTATTCCGTCGGCTTCGATGCTTCCTTCGCTCTTGATTCACGACCACATTTTCGTCAATAAGGCTGTCTATGGAATTCGCATCCCATTTACTGAGAAATGGCTTTGGCAGTTTAAAATTCCAGCGCGCGGAGAAGTGATCGTTTTTAAATATCCAGAGGATAAAGAAACTTTTTTTATCAAGCGGGTCATTGGCCTTCCTGGCGACCGCATTCTTTATGAAAACGGCCGTCTTTTCATCAACGATCAGCCCATCGAAATGACTTCACCTGGTGATGCCGACGACTGGGACATGCTATCGCCGGCAAATTTTGGAAACGAAGACTTTCAAAATCCCCTTTACGCGACCGACAGCAAGGAAAACTACGATCATTTTTCGGAAAAGTTGGGTGAGCATTCGCACTCAGTATTGCTTCGAAAAGACGGTGGCTTCGTTAGAACCGCAGGACCCTGGGTTGTTCCAGAGGGACACCTCTTTATGATGGGAGACAATCGTGACAATTCTCACGATAGTCGCCGGTGGCGCAGTTCTCCGTTTTTGCCGATGGAGAATATATTAGGGCGCGCGATGTTTGTCTGGCTAAGTTGCGACCGCGCATTGGAAAGCGCGAAGTTTTTGTGCAGTCCAGCGACAATTCGGTGGAAACGCTTGTTTCATTCGGTGAATTAGCAAGCTGAAATGATGTGGGGCAAATGAACAGTGAGCAGGACCTTGAAGAAGGAAAAAGTCGCAAGGGCACCTGGCCGCAGGCGCTACTCTCGTTTGCTGTATCAGTAGTTCTTCTTCTGACCTTTCGGTGGGTGGCTTTTGAGCCCTACGTGATTCCGTCCGGTAGCATGCTTCCGACACTGCGGATACTTGATTTCATCTACGTTAACAAATTTGCGTATGGCTTACGGTTGCCTTTTTCTAGCCAGTGGCTTTGGGAGAGAGATCTTCCCAGTCGCTGCGACGTCGTGGTGTTTCGGTCGCAAACGACCGAAGGCCAATTTGTTATTAAGCGGGTGATGGGTTTGCCGGGCGAAAAAGTAGAGCTCCTAGAAAGCGGGCGAATTCGCATCGACGATCAGCTGCTGCCCGTTGAGCGAATCGGCGAAAATGATGATTCGGTTTTGAGCCGTGAAAGTTGCGATGCCAAGGGCGGCGAGAGAACGCATGTGATGCAAACCTCCCGTCTCTTGCAGGACCTCGAAGTTGATCCGGTTGTTTATGCGGTTGTTGTGCCTCCAGGGCAAATGGTTTTATTTGGAGACAATCGGCACGAATCTGCCGACTCGCGGGTTTGGGGCGCGCTGCCGAGAGAGCAGCTGCTGGGGCAAGCGCTGGGGATTTGGTTGAGTTGCGAAGAATCGATGTCGGGATTGCCTCGCGTCTGCAATCCCGCAACAATTCGATGGAGTAGGTTGTTTCAGGATCTAGATCAGTCCGCCGAGGGGACTTAAAGCGCCGTGAATAAAGACGAAGCGATTAAAAAATATCGACGCATTTTTCTCGGAGAATTTGCTGAAGCTATCGTTGCAGCGATTGTCGTGGCGGTTGTTCTGCGCTTCTTTTTTGTTTCGGTTTATCGGGTGCCGACTGAATCTATGCAACCGAGTTTGATTCCAGGGGACTTTATCATCGCATGGAAAACATCCTATGGTGTGCCGGTGCCGTTTTCGGACAACGGGAAATGGGGCGAGCGTTTGCCGGAGCGAGGCGATATTGTTGTTTTTCGACTCCCGCATGAAGAGGCGCTCTTTGTTAAGCGGGTGATTGGACTTCCGGGCGACCGAATTGCTATCGAAAATGGCAAAGTCAGGCTCAATGACGTCACGATTACCGCAAGTCCTTTGGCGGATTCGGGTCAAAGCAGCGGGATGTTAACGTCGATGGAGTTCACTGGAAAGTCGACTCACGTCGTCATGAGGCGGTCCGAAGCTTCAGAGGCGGACTTTTTAGCTCCGTTAGTCGTCCCTCCGGGTGAAATCTTTGTCCTAGGAGACTTTAGATCGGAAAGCGTCGACTCGCGTCAATGGGGGACTGTGCCGATCTCGTCAATCGAAGGGCGCGTGGCCCGCGTGGCGTTTTCACTCATTTTGAAAAACAGCCGGGACGGCGAGCTTGCGGAATTGAAAGCGGGACATGGTGAGGAGCTTCGTCCGACTGGGACCGTCCGCTGGGACCGAATCTTTCACAGGGTGGAGTGAAGTTTTTAAGAGTATGGCTTAGAATTGACGTGAATTCTTGACCCCCGACTCCGGCGGGAACTACGATTCAGTCTAATGCCGATTTTGGGTCGATCCCTTCTCGATACCCGCACACTTTCTAAAAACGACATCGACGAAATCTTTTTGAAAGCCGATGGTCTTGCGCCATTGGTAAAATCGATGGCAGCACGAAGAACCAATGATCCTTTTCCTGGAAGAGTGCCAGTGGTCTGCTGCCTTTTCTTCGAGCCAAGCACCCGGACACGGATGAGTTTTCAAATGGCGGCGTATCGGCTTGGTTACGAAGTTCTAACGATGGAACTTTCTGCAGGCTCGTCGCTTTCAAAAGGCGAAACATTGACCGACACGGTTTTGAACTTCGCGGCGATGAAGCCAGACGTACTAGTTGTTCGGTACGGAAATTCTCAAGAACTAGATCAATTGCTTCCTACTCTCGAGATTCCGGTTATCAACGCAGGTAGCGGAACTTTAGCGCACCCCACTCAAGGCTTGTTAGACGCCTACACGCTTCGGTCGGAGTGGGGCGACTTGACCGGCAAGAACGTTTTGATTTTTGGCGACGTCCTGCACAGCCGAGTCGCTCGTTCTGGTTTTGACGTTTTGACAAAATTGGGGGCTGTGATCGGCGTGACTGGGCCGGAGCGAATGATGCCACCGCCAGCAATGCGGGAATCACTTCACCGCGAATATGGAATGCGGTTTTTTGATACTTTGGACGAAGGGCTTCCGTGGGCGGACGCCACGATGGGCCTTCGAGTGCAGCTCGAGCGGCATGAGGCTAAAGAGCTCGACCTCGAGTTCACCAGCGATTACCACGAGCGCTATGGCTTAACGAAAGAGCGTTTGGAAGAATTAAAGCCGGGCGCATTGATTCTACATCCCGGCCCCATTAATCATGGAGTCGAATTCAGTGAATCAGTGGTTCGCGATGGCCGCAGTCGGGTGCTGTCGCAAGTGACAAATGGTGTGACAGTGCGGGCTGCGCTACTTGCAATGGTTTTGGGCGATGACGTCGAGAGGAATCTAAAAAAATGAGTCGCGGATACTTAGTGCTCGAAACAGGTGAAGTGTACGAAGGCCAATTTCGCGGTGGCGAGGCGAGGGCGGGCGAAGTTGTATTTAATACGTCGCACTCGGGCTATGAGGAAGTTGCGACGGACCCTTCCTATTACGGGCAGATCATGGTGATGACGGCCCCTATGCAAGGGAATTACGGTACAGACGCTGCAGTTTGGGAATCCCGAAAGATGTGGATTGAAGGTTTCATCAGCGTCGAGATTCAAGAGTCCGAGCGAGACGGTTCTTGGCGGCGCCAGTTGGCCGAAGCGGGCATTCCGATCCTTAGCGATTTGGACACACGCGAAATCGTGATGCGCCTTCGCGATCAGGGAACTCCTTGGGGTGCCATCGTGAAAGCAGAAAACCCAGAGCTCGCGCGGGCTGCCGCACGACCCTTGATTGAAAATAAAAAGAAAATCGACACCGATTGGGTCTATGCAGTTTCACGTAAAATAGTCGAAAAGCGCACTGGATTGAAACCCGGCGGTCCCCGTATCGCGATGCTTGATTACGGGGCGAAGGAAAACATTATTCGCGAACTCTGCGCTCGCGCCTCCGAGGTTGCCGTTTTTCCGTCTCGCGCTACCGCTGCAGAGATTCGTCAGTGGAATCCAGACGGAATTATGCTTTCCAATGGACCTGGAGACCCGAGTGCGGTGATCGGTGCAACGGAAACGATAAAAGAGCTTTTAGGATGGAAGCCGATTTTTGGAATCTGCATGGGGCATCAGATCCTATCTCGGGCGCTAGGCGCAAAGACCTACAAACTTCCGTTCGGTCATCGCGGTAGCAACCACCCGGTCAAAGACGATCTTCTTGGCTCGGTTTATGTGACGTCTCAGAATCACGGCTATGCTGTCGATGCGAAGACGTTGCCTGCCGATGTGCGGGTGACACACGTAAATTTAAATGATGGCTCGGTTGAGGGCGTGGAATGTTCGAGCAAAATTTGCTTCAGTGTTCAATACCACCCCGAAAGTCATCCTGGACCGCATGAGGCTGTGCGACTTTTTGATTACTTCGTTGAGAGGATTCAAAAATGAGTTCAGAACTAGTTTCTGCTGGCGCGGCGGCTGATGGGGTTAGTCGGCATGAACCTGCAGGTCGAACCGAAATTGTCGACTTCGAGCCACTCATCGACCGACTGATCATTCATTTTACGGGAGATGCTTGGCGAGCAGAGGTCGCTACCGCCAAAAAAGAATTCTTCCAGGATGCGGGCATCATGGACGAAAGAATGGACCATTTCGAAATGCGCATGACGCAATTTTTGGATTGGTACATGTTCACTCGCCGACTGGCAGGCCGGCTCGTAACGCCCGCTCAGTACGCCCTTGAGATTGACGATTTTGCGATGACATCTCATGAACGAGTATTCTTTGAGTGCCTTTCGGAAACTCGGCATGGGCTTTTTGAGTATCTCCGACTGCGCGGGACGGACATAGCGGTTCGAGATTTGTTTATTGATAAAGAAGTCATCATTCGCGAATCGCAAGTGAATATCGGTTTCACGCGCGAGGAAGTGTTCGATGCTCGTCTTATTCCATACGGTGATGACTTCATTTTTGCGCGCGCATTTTGCTTTCATCCTGCGGAAGCGACGACTTTTATCCGCTCTGAAATTGAAAAAATTCAAGAAGTTGAAGATGAAAAAGAGAGTCACGAAGCTTTTGAATCGTTGCTCCTGAGATTGATGAAGATGCGATACAAGTACGAACAGTTCCGGCATCTAAAACTTGAATATATCTACACGAATGAAAAAAAGGTGAGGTTCTAGCGTGCCAAGGCTTCAAGACGTCCGGAAGGTATTGATTCTAGGAAGCGGCCCAATCGTTATTGGGCAAGCGTGCGAGTTTGACTACTCGGGGACGCAGGCTTGTAAAGCGCTGATGCGCGAGGGACTTGAAGTCATCTTGGTGAACTCAAATCCTGCGACCATCATGACGGATCCAGAAATTTCGACGCGAGTTTACATCGAGCCTCTGACCGTGCCGTTCGTCGAAAAAATTATCGAACGTGAGCGTCCAGATGCCGTCATTCCAACCCTTGGTGGACAAACCGCATTAAATTTGGCGCTGCAATTAGCCGATCAAGGTGTCCTGAAGAAGTATGGCGTTCGTTTACTTGGTGCGGATCCAGAAGTGATTCGATCGGCAGAGGATCGAGAGATTTTTCGAAAAATTCTCGACAAGGTCGGCGCCAAATACCCGAAAAGCGAAATGGTCCGCAACTACCAACAGGCGATGGATGTTGCGAATACTCTTGGCTATCCGTTGATCCTGCGTCCGAATTATACACTTGGGGGCGGTGGAGGCGGCGTCGCTTACACACCAGATGAATACGAACGCATGATTACAAAGGCGTTAAAAGAAAGTCCGACTTCTGAGGTGCAGGTTGAGGAGAGCATTTTAGGCTGGAAGGAATTCGAGCTTGAGGTGATGCGCGACAAATCTGGAACTTTTGTCATCATTTGCTCGATTGAAAATTTTGACCCGTGTGGAGTGCACACGGGTGATTCCATCACTGTGGCTCCTCAACAGACTCTTACTGATCGCGAATACCAAGCGATGCGAGATGAAGCCCGAAAAATCATTGAAGAAGTCGGTTTAGCTACTGGCGGCGCCAACATCCAGTTCGCAGTTCATCCCACAACTGGCGAACGGGTAGTAATTGAAATGAATCCGCGCGTTTCTCGGTCATCGGCCCTTGCCTCTAAGGCCACAGGCTTCCCAATTGCGAAAATTGCGGCACTTCTAGCTGTTGGATACCACCTAGACGAAATTCGAAACGACATCACGAAAACTACGCCGAGCTGCTATGAACCTGCTTTAGACTACGTAGTTACAAAGATTCCTCGCTTCGCTTTTGAAAAGTTTCCGGGTTCTCAAGATTCGCTGACGACGCAGATGAAATCGGTCGGCGAGGTAATGGGAATTGGACGGACCTTTAAAGAATCGTTTATGAAAGCGGTTTCGTCACTCGAGTCACGGGTCGAAGGCCTCGCACCAGTTTCGTTTTCTGAAAAGTTACTGTCGCACCCCAACAGCCAACGTCTGTTTCACATTGCTCAAGCATTTCGCGAAGGCTGGACAGTGGCGCAAGTCGCGACTGTCACTCAAATAACTCCGTGGTTTCTGGAACAGGTCGAAGAAGTTATTTTGCAGGAAGCGGAAATTGCCGAAGCAAAGAACCTCACACCTCAGTTTTTGCTCAAGACTAAGCGGCTAGGAATTTCAGATGCGGCGATTGCACGACTGAGATCCGATAAGACGCCCGAAATTCGTAAACTTCGACACGAAATGGGACTTCGGCCCGGATACTCTCAGGTGGATACATGCGCGGGCGAATTCCGCTCGGAGACTCCGTATTTTTATTCAAGTTATTGGCCGAAACCCAATGCTGCGCCAAAGGCATCTAAACCGAGAGTTGTTATTCTTGGAAGTGGTCCCAATCGAATCGGACAAGGAATCGAGTTTGATTACTCTTGCGTTCGCGCTGTTAAGCGCTTCCAGCTTGAAGGTCGACATGTAGTGATGATCAACTGCAATCCGGAAACAGTTTCGACTGATTATGACACCAGTGATGAACTTTACTTTGAACCCTTGACGGAAGAATCGGTCATCGAAATTTTGGATCGTCTGAAGCCCGAAGGCTTTGTCGCCCAGCTGGGCGGACAGACACCCATTAATCTGGCCAGAAAGCTTGTCGAAGCAGGGCACTCTTTGATGGGATCATCACTGGAATCGATAGACTTGGCCGAAGATCGCGGCCGCTTTGCCAAAGTATGCAACGAGCTTGGAGTTAAAATTCCAGCTATACGAATCCCTGCATCCGGAATGGCCGGCGATTTAGAAGAGTCGACCGAAATTGCAGCTCGAATTGGTTATCCGATCATTTGTCGACCGAGCTATGTCTTGGGCGGCCGGCGAATGGAAGTCGTCGAGAACGAAGACGAACTCGCAAGCTACTTTGATCGTCATGGAGATTTTATTTCGGCGGAAGAACCTTGCTTGATGGATCAATTCCTCGAAGGTGCCTTAGAAGTGGATGTGGATTTGGTTCGAGGTGTCGATTGGACGGTGATCGGCGGAATTGTGGAACACATCGAAGCGGCCGGCGTGCATTCAGGTGATTCGATGGGAGTTTTACCGCCGCAGCGGTTAAAATCCTCAACCTGTGAAATGATCGAAGAAATTTCGCGACAGTTAGCAGATCGCATCGGAACAATCGGCCATCTCAACCTTCAGCTAGCCGTTAAGAACGATCAGGTCTTTATTCTCGAAGCGAATCCGCGCAGCTCGAGGTCGGTCCCGTTCGTTAGTAAAGCGACGCGAATTCCAATGATCGACCTCGGTGTGTTGGCAAGTCTCGGTCGAAAATCGAGCGAAGTGCAGCCGACGAAGTATCAGTGGGAAAAAACGCCGTATGTCAGCGTAAAAGGCGTCGTGTTTCCGTTCAAGAAGTTCCCCGAGTCCGATTCGATCCTCGGGCCCGAAATGAAATCGACGGGTGAGAGTATGGGGCGAGGGAGCGATTACGCGGAAGCTCTTTTGAAGGCGTCCATCGCGAGCCACATCAATATACCTCCGACTGGTGAAGTCTTCTTATCGCTTCGTGACCGCGATAAAGATGTCATGCTTGGTCTGGCCCGGTCTTTGGTCGGCATGGGGTACAAGCTCTCTGCCACTTCCGGAACTGCCAAATTTCTTTTCAACGAGGGCATTGATTGTGTTCCGGTAAAGAAAGTGCACGAAGGTCGACCAAACTGTGTTGATAGAATCCGCTCTGGGCAAGTCGCTCTTGTCGTCAACACGACTTCTGGCCGGCGTGCAGTTGAGGCAAGCTTTGATATTCGTCGTAGCTGCATCGACTTCTCGATCCCGTGTATCACGGAAAGTCACGCTGCCGAGGCGCTTTTGACTGCAATAAAGAAGCACAGGTCGAGGGAATTTACAGTTCTCGCACAGGATAAAATGATCTAGCCTGTAAACGCCATGGTGGGCATTTACAAAGTATCCAAAATTTCATTGGGTTTAATTCTCGGGCTTCTTTGTGCCGGAAATTTGTTTGCGTCGAAATCTGAGCCGGCCCCCAAATTGGCTGATCCGGAGGGCCCCTGGAAGAATTCTGTTATTCGTTTGGGGTTCATACCTGGCGAAGGGGTGGCAGATCTAAAGCTAAAGGGCGAAGATCTTGCGAAAATGATCGGTAAGAAGACTGGCATCGTGGTTCAGCCTTATATCGGAACTAGCTACAGCGATCTCATCGAGAAAATCGCACAGAAAAAAATTGATATCGCTTTCTTGAGTGCCCTCTCCTATGTCGAGGCCGAGAGCCAAGTTGGCCTCAAGGTTTTATTGAAGAAGGTTTGGGATAAAGGCTTTTATTACAGCGTGATACTTTCTGACTCGCGATCATCAATACGATCGTTGAAGGATCTAAAGGGTAAGCGCTTGGCTTTTGTTGATAAGAAATCTGCTTCTGGATACCTGTATCCGCTGATGGCGCTAAGCAAGTCAGGTTTGAAAGTACCGGATGACTTTAAGGCCGTTGTCTACTCCGGAAGTCATGACCAGTCTGTTCATGCTCTAAAAGTAAAAGCGGCCGATGCAATCGCGGTATTCTCGAATGATCCGAAAGGGAAAGATTCGGCGTGGACGCAACACCAGGGGGCACTAAAGGATGTTCGGGTTGTTTGGGGAAGCGCTGCAATTCCCAATGATCCCCTTTGTGTACGAAACGATTTTTACGAAATGAATCCGAAACTAACTCACGATTTTATGTTTGGGCTTATTGAGCTAAATGAAGATCCTCAGTTAGGCGCAGAGTTTCGACGACTTCTGGGAATCAAGTCCCTTATGACGGCAACGTCGGGACAGTATGAACCTGTCCGCGAAATGCACCGTGAAATCATCTCTCGGGAGGCGAAGTGAGCAATTCAGCAATTGTACTTGAGGTCAATGGCTTAAAAAAGTCTTACCGCAGTCCACTGACTCGTAAAAAAGTGGAGGCACTTAAAGGCGTAAGTTTCACAATTCCAGCGGGAACAATCACCGGTTTCCTTGGCGCCAACGGCGCAGGTAAAACGACCACGATTAAATGCCTTCTTGAGCTCGCTTTTGCTGAAGCAGGCGAGGTTCGATTTTTTGGCGAGAAGGGGCTTTCGAAAGATGCAAAATCGAAGATCGGCTTTTTGCCAGAGCGCCCCTATTTTTACGACTATTTGACGGGCAGAGAGTTTTTAAAGTTTTACGGTCAGATCTCTGGGCGAATTAGCAGTGGGGATTTGCCGTCACGCATAAGTGCTTTGTTGGAAAGAGTTGGCCTTTCGCATGCGGGCGACCGGCCACTACGAAGCTATTCAAAAGGAATGCTGCAGAGAATCGGGATTGCTCAGGCGCTCATTCATCGTCCGGAGTTTATTATTTTAGATGAACCGATGACAGGTTTGGATCCCGATGGTCGCCATGAAGTTCGAGAAATTATTCTTGAGGTAGCAAAACAGGGCACAGCTGTCTTTTTCTCCAGCCATTTGCTTCCCGATGCGGAAACTCTCTGCGAGCGATTGGTTATACTAAAAAAAGGCGACTTGATCTATCACGGCCGAACCGACGATTTGATGAAGCAAATTGATACTGAGTGGCGAGTCCTCTATCGCCCTAAAGGCCTCGGAGGCCCCGCCATAGAGAAGCTTCTTAAGCATCAATCAGAGTTACAGATGGAAATTGATAGAATTCGACAAGCCGATGGAGAAATTTTGGAAGTGGGGCCAAAACGAGTTTCGCTAGAAGAGATATTCGTCCGTATGGCGTTTGATAAGAAAGAGGCATAGGAATGAACTCGATCATCGTAATTGCCGGAAATACTTTTCGGGAAGTTATTCGCGACCGAATTCTTTATGGCCTAGTTGTTTTTGCCGTTATGCTTTTATTGCTCTCGCTTGCCCTCGGGCAGCTTTCTTTTGATGAAAACTTGAGGCTGTCGGCCAATTTTGGATTTACTGGCATCCACATTGCGGTGATCGTGCTTGCGGTTTTTGTAGGTAGCAGCCTTGTGTCCAAGGAAATCGAAAAGCAAACCATTCTTACCCTTCTCGCGCGGCCAATTTCGAGAGCCGAATTTATTTTAGGTAAGGCGTTCGGACTTCTTTTGGTTTTAAAGGTTGTGGCCTTTGGACTTGCGCTTATACTTTCAATCTTTCTAGCGTTGCTAGATTTCAGTTTTACCCCTGTCTACTTATTCGCGGTCGCAGGAATTCTTTTTGAGGCAGCAGTTCTCTTGTCGTTCGCAATTTTCTTCGGCTCTTTCGCTCGGCCCATGATGACGGTCGTGTTTACAGTTTCGGTATTTCTTCTCGGGCATTGGGTAGAAACGCTTCACTATTTTATTACCAGATCTCAGAACGACACTTTTAAAGTAATCGGTACTGTCATCAGCTATATCATTCCGAACCTTGAATCCTTTAATTGGCGGGAAGCCCCGGTCTACGGAATCAATGTAGAGTTCAGTCAAGTTGGAATGGCTTTTGGTTCGGCAATGGGTTGGGTGACTCTTTTGGTTGCGGCAACTGTGTTGATTTTCAGGAGACGTGACTTTGTTTGAAACTTCTTCGGATTGGTTGCTGTTTTCCTACATTGTCGTGATGGGCGCATGTTTTGGGAGCTTCGCGAACGTTGTTATTTATAGACTCCCCGCGGGCTTAAGCGTCGTTCGCCCCGGTTCCTATTGCTGGTCGTGCAACACGCCAATCAAGCTGCGACACAATTTGCCAATTCTTGGTTGGTTTCTTTTGCGAGGGCGTTGCGCCAACTGCAAAACTAAGTATTCCTTCCGCTACCCTGCGGTTGAGATCCTGATGGCTGCGCTTTTTGGTTTCGCATTTTTTCAGATCGGCTGGAACTGGTCGTTAATTGAAGCCTTGGTTTTTGTTTTTGGTCTTGTAACAGTAAGTTTTATCGATCTTGATCATATGATTTTGCCCGACAAGTTCACCTTGCCCGGAATCGTGATCGGACTGCTCGGCGCTTTTTTGAATCCTGAGCGAGAATTTCTAAGTTCCTTGTACGGTGTTTTGTTAGGCGGCGGTTTTTTGTGGGCTATCGCCTACCTTTACGCGCTCGTTCGAAAGCGAGAAGGCATGGGTGGGGGAGATATAAAGCTTTTAGCCTGGATCGGCGCAGTTCTCGGCTGGAAGTCTGTTCCATTTGTTATTTTGGTCGCTAGTATTTTTGGCAGCATCATCGGTGTCTGCGCCATGCTGTTTACCAAAAAGTCGAAGACCGAGCCCGAAAGCGAGTCCGCAACTCAGCCCGATTCATTTGCCATACCGTTTGGACCTTTTCTGGCGACTGCCGCACTCGTTTACTTGTTGTTTGATGGCGAACGAGTGATCGCTTGGTATCTGGAGCTTCACAAGCTCTAAGCCTCACGTTGGTCTAGGTCATAGAGCTTTATTGGCCGCGACTTCAGTGGTGGTTTGACACACGGTCGCATACTTCGGTCTAATTTATCCAGGGCTAGTCTAGGTACCTTCAGGTGGGTTCATGTTTTTTGGTGCAAAAAAAATTGTGGCAATCGATATCGGTACGAGCAGCATCAAGCTCGCCGAAATGGATTCAACGCGAAAAGGTTGGATGCTGAATAAGTTTGGCGTCGTGACGCTCAATCAAGGCTGGGTCAAAGACGGCGAGATTTTAGAACCACAGGCAGTTGCCGAGACCTTGAAAACATTGATCCAATCGGTGAAATGCAAACGAAAGAATGTTGCCACTGGAATCTTCGGGAACGGAGTCATCGTGAAGCGCATTTCTATGGCGCCAATCGAAGAAAACCTAATTTCGGAAGCGATCAAGTGGGAAGCCGAGCAGTACATCCCGTTTGAAATTTCCGAAGCGGCTATCGATTTTCACCTAATCGGAAAAGAGGGCCGTAATCCCGGCGATAACTTAGACATCATTTTGGTTGGAGCGAAACAAGAGTTCGTCTTCCGATTTATTGAAACTGTTGAATCGGCCAATCTAAAATGCTCGATTCTAGATGTGTCGGGCTTTGCATTGGCGAATTGTTTTGAGGCGAATTACGGAAAAGTCGACGGCCTGACAGCGATCCTTAATATCGGCGCAGGAGTTACGAACCTTGTAATTATCGAAAAGGGTGAGGTTATATTTAGCCGAGACTCAATGGTTGGTGGTCTCACGTACACAAATGAACTTCACAAAGCGATGGGCGTGTCGCTCGCCGAGGCAGAGTCCTTAAAAATTAGTGCCTCCGTTGGCCAAGAAGTCCCTCCAGAAGTGAATTCTGTTCTTTCGAGCACCACCGAACAGGTGGTAGACGAAATAAGGAATGCATTTGAGTTCTTCATCGCAACGGGCGGTGGAGGGCGAGTCAACAAAATCTATGTCACTGGCGGCAGCATCTTTATCCCAAAGCTTGTCGAAGAGATTTCCGCCGCCGTCGGAGTTCCATTCGAGGTTTTGAATCCGTTCCAGGTCGTCACCTTTGACGAAAAAGCACTGACTTCCGATTACATCCAGCAGATTCAGTCGATTTGCCCTGTGGCGATTGGTTTAGCTATGCGGAGCATGAAAGAAGTATGATTCGAATTAACCTGCTAAGAACAATGGGAGTCTCTGGTGTTGGAACCAACATCGGGACTTCTGCGTCTAGCGGTGGCGAAATCATCTCGGTCGACGTTCGTCGGCAAGCGGCCATCAAGGTGGCGATCATTTTGCTATTCCCAATATTACTTTTTATCTGGGAAAAGCTTCGCATCAATTCCCTACAAAGTGATCAGGTGCAAATTCAGCAAAAGGTAACGGCTGTCGAGGCGGAAAGAGCTTCTTTCGGATCGACGGCACCCAGAGTTGCTAAGGCCAACAAGCTAAAAGAAAAAATGACGAAAGAGATCAAAATTATTCGCGAACTTGCGCGCAACCGGTTGCGTGAGGTGAAGGCGCTTGATCAGTTGCAGACGATCCTTCCAGATAAAACGTGGATCAGTTCCATCAAAATTGAAGGCAGTAAAATTACGATGGACGGTTATGCTTTAAACGAGTCCGCGATCACCGAGCTTATGACGGCACTCAACACGAATGCTTTCTTTTCCGGTGTTCAACCCAAGGGGCAGGTCCAGGAAACCAACATGCTACTCGGTCAAATTACTAAATTTGGATTTGAGTTCCGTGTCGGCAATTCGGAGGAGAACTGATGGAAAAATACATCCTTCAGCTCGGCGAATTAACATGGAGCAAAGTGATCTTCGGTGGAATCATAGCGGCGGTGCTTTACTGGAGTCTTTATTACGACGATGGCGCCACTCTCGAGGCATCCATACTAGCCCTTCAAACTCAGTACACAGAGGCGGAAAAAAACCTGCAAGAAACTAGACAGGCAATGGCCGATACAGAGAAGTTCGAAAAAGAAGTTCGAAATAACGAAATTCAGTTTGAGAAAGTGCTCGAGTATCTCCCGCAAGAAATGAATTCGAATGAATTGACCAGAATGATAAACGAGATCGTCGCACAAACAGGAACTCGATTACTCGAGACGAAGCCGCAGCTGAATGTTGAACGGAAAGAATTCTATGAGATCACGAGAATTGATCTAAATATAGAAGGTCGATTTGTCGGAGTCGTTACTTTTTTGTCGGCCCTTTCCCGTGTTACGAAACTGCTTACCTTTGATAAAATCGAAGTGCTGGTCAGTTCGAAACCTGGCGCCGGTAGTCTTGACGACGCCCCAAATGTTCAGCTTTCTGGCACCTTGCTGGGATACCGATATTTGAAAGACGTCGAGCCAGGCAGCGCAATTAGTGCCGCAGGCGCAAGCGCTCCAACAAGCGGAGGACCTAGTGGCACAACACCTTAAGATATGCCTACGAAGTTTTCTGGTTTCCATGCTGGTCGAGGTTGGATTGGCGATGTCACCGCTTTATTTGCCGACGGTACAAGCGCAAACACCTCCAGCTGACCCAGCAGCACCCGCTGCTGCTGCGGCGCCGGCTGTCGGAGGAACGGCCCAGGGTCAAGATGGCAAAACAGTTAATCCCGCCGAGTCGGCAAAGCAACTTGAAGCGCTAGCTGATGAGCTGTTTTTGCAGGGTATGATGGATGCTTTTGAATACGATCCCCGTGGTCGCCGCGATCCATTTGTCCAGCCTGTGTTGGATCGCCCGGTACCGATGGGCGCAAGGCATGGCCCGTTCTTGGCGTTACAACGTTTTGATATCAGCACGCTCAAGTTGGTCGGCATTATTTGGGATGTTAAAAGACCGCGCGCGATGATTACCGACCCTGGCGGAAAAATTCACATCGTTGGACCAAACGCGAAAATCGGTCCACGCAATGGCTACATCGCGGTTATTCGCGAAGGTGAAATTGTTGTTGTTGAGACTGTCGAAGGTGAGGGCGGACGACTGGCCTCGTCTGCGCAGGTTATAAAGCTCGCGAAATAGATTTTTGAATGAAACCTGGACCTAGACTGGACCTGTCGCGAAGTCGCGTCTGGCAAAGAGCCATGTCATACTTTTCGATGATACTTCTCGAAGTCGGGAAACTGGGAACCACGGAGGGCACCCTGCATGCCGCAGATTGATCAGACATCAAAGATTGTTCGGTTGCAGAACCCGTCTGCTTTTTTCACTAAAGCCATTGCGATGATCGCGGCGCTGCTTTGCGCTCTGGCGCTGGGTTATGTGTCGCAAGCAGAATCTGCAGTGCGATCCGCCGACAAAGCCGATTACTACTCGAAGGCGCAAGGTAAAAAGAAAAAGAAGTTGAGTAAGCTCAAGCGTGGGGCGCGAACAAATGCCTCAACCGCTCGCTCGGCGCGCTACTTGGCACAAAATGATTTAGAGAGCGACCTGGATTCCGAACTCGAATCAGAAATGGGTGGAGGCGACTCGGCCGCTCCTGCAGAGACATCCAGTGGCACGGACGGCGCAGGTGCCCCAGCGACCCCGCAGATGGGCGAGGATGTACAGATCACTGATATTCAATATGATTCTAAGCAAGCGGGAGGCACGGTTGTAATCACGACCACAAGTCCCGCGACGTATCGAACCCGTGAGGTTCCGGGAAACAATCAAGTTATCATTGAAATTGCTAACGCAAAACTTCCTGAAAAACTTAAGCGACCTTTCAACACAAAGGACTTTAAGCAAGCAACGGTCTCGATCATGGCCTACCAAGAGGCAGGATCGAGCACCGCTCGTATCGTGCTGCAATATCGGCAGCCAAGAAGCGTCGACGTCAAACAGGCTGATCGCGTCTTATCAATTGTTGCAGGAGCAGCTAAGCCTGCCGATCCTGAAACGTCGACGGCTGCGGCAGAAGATTCCCCCGCTTCAGTCGGTGAAGGAACCACTAGTGAGTTTGAATCCGAAGATGCGGCATCATCCGATCGCGCAGAGGCACGGGCGGAGCGAGAACAAGAGACAGAAGATTTAGGAAGCACAGATTATGATATGGGCTCGTCAGACACGTCGTCCTCTCGGCCGCAGTCGCCATCACGCCCAACTGGGGGCGGCAAAATTATGGGAACCTCGACGTTGGATGAAGATCGTATAGGCGCTATTCGATTTTCTGGCCGACCGATTTCAATAGAAGTTCGCGATACTCCCGTTCGCGATGTGATCACATTGATTTCGGATCAGAGCGGCGCGAACATTATCATGTCAGACGACATCACGGGATCGATCACCATCAAACTCCGTCAAGTACCGTGGGATCAGGCGCTGTCGATTATAATGAAGACACGGGGACTCGGTTATGTTCGACAAGACTCCGTCTTGCGAATTGCGCCGATCAGGCAGTTGCAAGCAGAGGCCGAGGAAGCGCGCCGGATCATTGAAGCGCAAGAAGCGACGCTACCTTTAAGAGTGAAGGTCATTCCGGTAAGCTTCGCGAGCGTAAGCCTTCTTGCGACCCAGATCCGAAGCACCCTCCAAGCAACTGCTCAATCCGCAGGACCTCCTGGCGCTGTGCCGGGTGCACAGACTGGTCGGGGCAGAATCGAAGCGGATCCAAGAACAAGTTCGATCATTGTTACGGATACTGACGACAATATTAAACGTATTGAGCAGTTGGTAAAAGCGCTCGACACCGCGCCCTTGCAGGTCATGATCGAAGGTAAAATTATTGAAGCGAAAGAGTCCATGGGGCGCAATTTCGGGATCAACTGGGGCTATCAAGGACAAGATCTTGGTTTTGCTGGGGGCTCCCTTTCACACTCAGCTAGAGTTTCGCCGACTCTGCCGGCAGCGAATACAAGCGTCGACTTGCGCTTAGGGACCTTGGATTTTTTAGGCGACCTGGACGCGAAGCTTGCTCTATTTGAGAACGAATCTAAAGCGAGAATTATTTCTTCGCCGCGAGTGATTACGATGAATGCCCAGGAAGCGACAATTGAACAGTCGATTCAAATTGCGGTTCCAACGACAACCGTCACTACTGGGGCACCGTCGCAGGTGTCGTTCACGTATAAACCAATTCCTACCACTCTGCGCGTACGTCCTCAGATCACCTCTGGAGGCGATGTACTGATGGACGTTTCCTTCCGCCGAGAGTTTCAATCGGGTGCGGATGGAGGTGCTGAAGTACCTATCGAGACACGAGACGTGAGAACCAGCGTTATGGTAAAGAACGGTCAAACGACAGTTATCGGCGGTGTGTATCAAGCTGATACGACTGAAGGTGAATCAGGTACCCCATACTTAAGAAAAGTCCCAATCTTGGGCTGGTTATTTAAATCGACAACGAAGTCATCTGTTCGCAACGAGCTGCTAGTTTTTATTACACCAAGAATTATCAACGCGGACCGTACTCTCCCGAAGGGAAAGTCGGTACAATAGAGACAGGGTAAAGGTCATGTTGAAAAAGCACGAAGCTCGCAAAACCGGCTTTAGAAGTCTTGTCGACCACTGGATTCGACCCACCGGCTTTTCTGTTTTATATGTGGTTCTTGCGATGATTCTTGGAAGCTGCGGCAATAGCAAAAGTGCTTCCCTCAACATTGGTCTTTCCGTAACTCCAGAAAAAGTTTTTGTTGTTCCTGGGGCGGGCTCGAGCTGCACTGCTTTAGCGGATGCAAAAGACACTGACACTCCTGCCGATGCCGACGTCGGTGGCGAGCGAGCGCTGTTTAGTGACTTCTCGATTCAATGGCGCTCGCCTGACGCGCTGACAATTTCATCGCTTCGCGCCACGCTTTCAGGCTTCGCGATTGACGGTGGCAAACAAGTGATCGATTTCGATGAAGGTGAAATAACGGCACTTACGGGTCTCGACAATCTTACTATTGAAAGTGAGGCCAACCGGACTCAAGTAACCGTGAGTTCGTCCTCAACTGCCAGAAAAGGCCCGACCACTGACTACGCACCCTGCGGCCTTCATTTGGGAGGAATCAAAACGAAAACGACAGTTGCCTCCGGCGTATTGACGATCAAGATCGAACTTGTCGGTTACTCTACTGCGGCTGATGGTTCGCAGGCACCCGTGCGGCAATCCACAACAGTACGGGCGGAAAAGTTCTAGACCCCAGTCAGAAGCCTCGCTAAACCGGGGCCATGGATTTGTTTTCCGCAGCCCTCGCCAATTCTAACGATCGACCGCTGGCTGAAAAGCTACGTCCAAAGACTCTTGACGAAATGGTTGGGCAGCCGCGGTTACTTTCTGGTTCAACGCAGTGGCGACGACAACTAGAAGCAAGCCTTGCTGGAGGCAGACTGCCTAGCTTCATTTTATTCGGGCCTCCCGGCTGCGGAAAGACGACACTCGCAAGAATAATATCCGGCGGGCCCGAGACGGTAACAGAGAACTGCCCTGCGGTCGAAACCGGCGCAAAAATTTTAAAGGAAGTTTGCGACCGAGCCCGGCTAAGACGTATTTCAGAACGGAAGCGCACGGTGGTTTTCGTTGATGAAATCCATCGGCTCAATCGCGCACAGCAAGACGTTTTGCTTGCATCAATCGAATCCGGCGACGTCAGTCTCTTGGGTGCTACCACCGAAAATCCGTCGCACACTTTGAATCCAGCTCTAATCAGCAGGTCACAGGTGCTTGCGTTTGAACCTCTCCTGGAATCGGATCTAGAAACTTTGACGGAGCGAGGATTTAGAGCTCTCTCGGTTGACCTTGGAAAGTGGCTCAGCGACGACGGAAAACTGATGCTGTTTGCAATTGCTGATGGAGACGGTCGAAAACTTTTGAACTCTATAGAGTGGCTAGTTCAATCAGAGCCGTCGGGAGCGCCCGATTCGCCGCTCTCGGGATCAGAGGTTCAAGAGCGCGTCGGTGCATTGACTCTCAAGTTTGATCGTGCCGGAGATGCGCACTACGATACAATCTCTGCGTTTATCAAATCCATCAGGGGCTCCGATCCTGATGCTGCGATCTATTACTTGGCTCGTTTGGCAAAGGCGCAGGAAGATGTCGCGTTTATCGCGCGCCGACTTATGATTCTTGCATCCGAAGATATTAGCAATGCGGATCCTCGTGCACTCCAGATGGCGACCGCCTGTCATGACGCTGTCACTCGAATTGGTTGGCCAGAGGCCGGAATTGTTTTTGCTCAAACGGTTGTCTATCTTGCGTGTGCGCCAAAGTCGAACTCGTCCTATTTGGCCTACAATGAAGCAATGGCACTTGTGGAAAAAACAGGTTCGTTACCAATTCCACTGCAGCTTCGATCCTCAAAAACGGCTTTGTCCAAATCATTGGGTTTCGGCAAAGGTTACCGATACTCCCATGACGGCGAGCGCGGATTCCTTCAGCAGAAGTTTTTGCCCGAATCACTCGGCGACGTTCGCTTTCTCGAGCTTTCAAATCGAGGTTTTGAGAAGACGATGCAGCAGTATCAAGATTGGATTCGTGGAATACGGGTCACTCCAGCTCACGTCGTCGAAAGGGTCGGCGATGAGCCTTCGCAAAATTAGAATGTGCGCTTGGCGATGATACTGATGCAGGCAGTGCCACCGTGCACAGTCTTCGAATGCCTCGTGTTGGCCGGGACGTCGATACGGTCACCTGGTCTTAAGAGAAGCTGATTCCCGTTCACGTCGATGATCAGATTGCCTTCTAAAACGATCCGAATTTCATCAAAAGGATGGCGATGATCTTTGATGTTGGAATGAGCCGGCAAAGTTTCTAGCTCTGGATTGAGACCTTCGTTAACAAGTAGCATTTTCAGCTGTTGCGGAGAGGGAAGCGACTGTCCGGTCCATCGATTGATCAACATAGTTGTTTGTTTGTAGACCGTCTCCCACGCCAATGTCACGTTCCTCCCCGACGCGCAAAAAGTGTCTCGGCCCGAAACGACGGGGTACCACCCTCGGTCGAGTTTTAAGCCTCGCTTTGAGAATGCGTCCTTTTGCTCTCAAGTGCCTGATATGAGGCGACGATAGCGTCTTTGACGTGGCATGACGCCAAGCCTTAGCTACACGAAGTGGCAGGAGGACACTTTTGGATATTTCGACAGCGACGACAAAACAGCTAGAGCTTCTTCAGTCGATTCTGGAGTTCGCAATGCGCTCCTCAGAACTCGAGGTCGAGCAATCTGCTCTCGACCAATTGAGAATAAAACAGAAGATCGACGGTCACATGTTGGTGATTCGCGCCTCTCGGCTGCAAGATATCCTCATGCGAAACGATTCGGATGGCCGATCTTTCGTGCAAGTGAACTTTCAAGACGGTCTAAAAATTCTAATCACCGAGCGACTGATTGGCTTCAAGCCAGCTGTTCGCAAAGCCAACGCACCCGCGGCTGGCCAAGGTGCCCCTACTAATTCGATAAAAACGAACTCGAAGCTTCCGCGGGTGGTGACCACGCCAGATCTACTCTCTGTTCTAGAAGCAATGGAAGATGCGGCAGAGTCCGCCGATCGCGACCTTACGGTACTTCGAGAACTCTTCGACTCCATTGTTCGCGGTGCCGAACGCGCCGGATTCGATGTCGAAAAAGAAAAGGCTTGGCTGCTACCTTACATGAATGCGTGCCCAGGCTTGCGCGCCAACGCTTAGAGCTTAGCTAACCTGCCGATTGCCAATCTTTTTGCCTTTGTTTTGAGCGAACCATTTTTCTTGATGGCCTGCGCTTGACTTGTGAAGCAGGGGGTGAGATTCGCTATACCAGTCTTCGTGTGGGGGCATAGCTCAGCTGGGAGAGCATCTGATTTGCATTCAGAAGGTCGCAGGTTCGATCCCTGTTGCCTCCACCAATTTTCAAGCGTCTCGAACCGCTAACCTGAAAAATAAAAATTCGAAAAAATAGAAATTCGAGAAGCTTCGACCTCAGGAAGTAAATAAGAAAGACCCTCCTCGGAATTTCAAAACCATCTTTTTGAATCAGAATCTTGTGTACGGCTTGCTTGAGAATAGCGGACTTGATCGCGGGCTCGGGCTTTCCTTTTTCCGTAAGCTCGCGAAGTCCCTTTCTGATTCTGAACGCTTCCAGGCTATCGAAGTTTGCAGGGCTGTCAGTCTCGGCCGTTTCTTTGGCTCTCGAGTCTTTTCGCCTAAATAGCTTTGAGCCGAAAAAACTACTTCCGCCCTAGAAAAGGAATAAGACTCAGCTCGATCAGCGAATTATTTAGGGCTAAAAAAGGAAAGTAATTATGAAGAGTACACCGTGCTGCACATTTGTTGTCTCATTCGCATTTCTCGTGTTGGTCGCATCGGTCATGCCTGCCGGTAGCAGCTGGGGCGCCAACCAAGTATTCGCGGGCACGGTGATGACCAAACTCCAAGCCATTGAGCATGCGATGAGTTTGGTCGAACCCAAACGACAGCTTCTTGAAACTGAACTTTTTAAGTTTTACACTAGAAACGGCAGCCCGACAGAACCAGCCTTGTTTCCAAAACCACTCCTCAATGCCAACGGCTTGTTTTTAGGCCTGCCGGAAGAATACAATCAGGTCTATTCTGTGCTCGAGGCCGACGAAATCCGTTTCTACAAGTACAGTGTGCGCGAATGCCAAAGCCCACATCGAAACTATTGCCCGAAATTATGGGAATACTCTAGCAGCACTCCTATCGTCAGCATCACCTATAAAGACAAGTTTGATTCGGCTGGCAATAAAGTCGGCTGCTTGGTCCGTATCGAACAGAACATGAAGTATCTTTTCTCGATGGGACTCGTCGCAGTAACGTGGAACCCAAAATATCATTTTGGAAGTGATGGCGATGTGCTGCATCCTTTTTGGGTGACTTACCCAGTTGAATCGAGTTTTGAAGTTCTCGGTTGTCTTTAAAAGGTGGCTCTACGAATTCGATGCGCAGTCGGATTTGCCATCGACCTTAACAAGGATGAAGTTGAAGCAATTCCCGAAGCGATGCAAGAGCGCGGAAAAAAATGGGGCGTAGAGGTCCGCTTCGATCTCGGTCGCAGAATGGATCAAAGGCCTCGATTATCGTGAGCGGGGCCGGTTTGTTTCCCCGTCGCGATTCGCGCCAAAAAATCCGATCGATACGCCTCGAGGCTGATCGGTCCCCTTCGGACGATTCCATCGACGGTCAGGAACCGCCGCTAGATGACCGCAAGGCATAGCGCTATCGACCCTATGTTATTGTGGCCACTTGTGAAAAAGCCGATTTTGTCCTCATCTTGGACTGGCCAGTAAGGCGCAGGCGGACCTGACTCGCTGGCAGCCTGGATTCATTTGGATTTTGGTCGGTCATCGCCGGGAAAGTACCTGGTACGGCATAAGCATCTGGTACGGCATAAGCATTAGGTACGGCATAAGCATTAGGTACGGCATAAGCATTAGGTACGGCATAAGCATTAGGTACGGCATAAGCATCTGGTACGGCACAAGCATTAGGATGAAGCGGTAGACGCTTAAACACTGTATTCATTTTGGTGGTAACAAAATGTCGATCTTTTGGACTTGGACTCCGCAAAAATCGGCATTTGTTGGCCTGGCCGTTTTTTTGTTTTCGGGTATGGCCTTCGGTCAGCAGATGACTGCCATCGAACCGAATTGTGAGAAAGCCGACGGTGTACCATTTGAGTTCTGTTCCGGAAAGGATTTCGGATCAGAATCACTTTCGGCCGTTGCAGTGCCAAAAGCTTGGACTGAAACTGAAAAAAAGAAGTTTCTGCAGCACCTTTTGCCGCTAGTTCAGTCGAATCGTCTTCCTGGATTTTTTAGACGAATCGAAGCAAATGGCTTCACAAGACTTTACCGATATCAGTATGGGTTCAATCAACAAGGCGGTCGACCGATTCGAATAGCTACAGCGATGATGATGGCGAATTCGACGGCCAAAATGATTATCGTCACTGACCGCTACATCAATTACGCCTTGAAAGACCCGATCGGCAAATTTGATCGCGCCGATTTAACCATGCTCCACGAGCTCGCGCATGCTTTCGACGGGCCATTCACGTTTTCTAACAGTGTGGACTTCATCCGGCTCACCGGCTTTGTTCGGACGCAATCAGGCTGGGAGCTGCCAGGCACCGCGAACTTGACGGGACCGTTTATCAAATTCCAGGAGATGCTAGCGAACAATGACCTCGAGAATGCGTTTCGCTTGAGCCGAACTACTTCGGCAGCAATCGGACTATCTTCATTCGCCGTTTTGGCGAACCCACAAGAGTATTTCGCGGAAACCGCAGCCACGATTTATTTCGATTCTGACAGTCATACTTATCTTAAGCCCGAAATCGTCAACTGGTTTGCGAATCACGTTCTGAACTAGATTCACGTTTGCTCATTGGTTGCCTCTGGGCACATGACACTTGAATCGCGACCGCCTCGGTGGTCGCGATCGCTCAGCACTACGAGGCCCGCTCCAGAGCTGTTCCCCAACGGACGTCTATCCTGCCCGAATTTCCTGGGCCTTTTGGCCATTCTGGGTATCAAAGCCCACTCGACGAGGCTCGGCCATTACTGAATTGGCGGCGGCGCATCGGTGTACTCAAAGCTACAGAATTCTGAAAGTGAATGCGAACTGAATGTCATTTTCAGAACCTGGACGACTGTCTTTGCCGCTGCCTTCACGCGGACTGCTGCTTCGAAATCAAAGTTCCATTTATTTATGCGCGATCGGTCTATTCGGTGAGGTGCAGTGCCCTTGATTATCAATTCTGTCGGCCGCGGCATGACCATGAAGAATGAAAATTTAGTTTTTATAATGTAAATTATCAGATTCTTATACTTACGGGCCGACTGCGCCATCGTTGGGCATCTTCCGACAGCATCCAGGCTTCTGCGGCTTCGCCTTCTGAAACAAAACACGCTTGGAAGCCTTGATTGTCAGGCCAACACTCAAATGTTGATAACAGGTATCATTTATCAAACTGGATAAACTCTGCGCAAACCCTGGAGTTTTTTTCGAATAATGCCTGTTGTATTGGCAATCAGCGGCATTTTTGATGGGAAGTCGGGCAGTCCTCTAAAGAAAATCTGAACGTTGAGATCCACCAGACTGATCAGGAAAAAGATTTCGGAATTATTTTGGGAAAGCCATTGACGTGCGGGGCGGCCCCAGCGTAGAACCACGTCTCCGAAATGCATCGCTCTTTGAAAACTAAATAGCTAGCAAAATGATGTTTGGGTCTCGAATTGGCCTAACTCTGATGCGAAACTTCAAGTGTCCTAACGGGCCTTGGGGCGTAGCAAGTGATGAGTTAAAGCAACCGGTACAGGTTGCATAAGCGTTTCTGGTATTGCAGTTTTTGTTGAACCAGAGATGAAGCCAAGTGAGTTTTAATTTTGTAAGTCTAATATATAAGCTCTGATTCTTCGGAGATTTAAAAAGTTTCGAGACGAAAGATCGCAAGATCCTAGTTTCAAAGTTTTTAACTGGAGAGTTTGATTCTGGCTCAGAACGAACGCTTGCGGCGCGCCTAATACATGCAAGTCGAACGACGTAGCAATACGGAGTGGCGCACGGGTGAGTAACACGTGGATAATCTGCCCTTCAGTGGGGAATAACTAACCGAAAGGTTGGCTAACACCGCATGAGACCACAGTACCTGCGGGTACAGGGGTTAAAAATTTATTGCTGAAGGATGAGTCTGCGCGGGATTAGCTAGTTGGTGGGGTAACGGCCCACCAAGGCAACGATCCCTAGCTGGTCTGAGAGGATGACCAGTCACACTGGAACTGAGACACGGTCCAGACTCCTACGGGAGGCAGCAGTAGGGAATATTGCGCAATGGACGAAAGTCTGACGCAGCGACGCCGCGTGAGTGATGAAGGCCTTAGGGTCGTAAAGCTCTGTTGAATGGGAAGAAAAAAATGACGGTACCATTCGAGGAAGGACCGGCTAACTTCGTGCCAGCAGCCGCGGTAATACGAGGGGTCCTAGCGTTGTTCGGAATCATTGGGCGTAAAGGGTGTGTAGGTGGCTATGTAAGTCAGGTGTGAAAGCCCCGGGCTCAACCCGGGAAGTGCATTTGATACTGCGTAGCTTGAGTACCGAAGAGGATAGTGGAATTCCAGGTGTAGTGGTGAAATACGTAGATATCTGGAGGAACACCGGTGGCGAAGGCGGCTATCTGGTCGAGTACTGACACTGAGACACGAAAGCATGGGGATCAAACAGGATTAGATACCCTGGTAGTCCATGCCGTAAACGATGGGTACTTGGTGTTGGAGGTATTGACCCCTTCAGTGCCGAAGCTAACGCGTTAAGTACCCCGCCTGGGGAGTACGGCCGCAAGGTTAAAACTCAAAGAAATTGACGGGGGCCCGCACAAGCGGTGGAGCATGTGGTTTAATTCGATGCAACGCGAAAAACCTTACCTGGGCTCGAAATGTAGTGGAAGTAAGTAGAGATATTTGCGCCTTCGGGCTGCTATATAGGTGCTGCATGGCTGTCGTCAGCTCGTGTCGTGAGATGTTGGGTTAAGTCCCGCAACGAGCGCAACCCCTGCCTTTAGTTGCCAGCATTAAGTTGGGCACTCTAGAGGGACTGCCGACGTTAAGTCGGAGGAAGGTGGGGATGACGTCAAGTCCTCATGGCCCTTATGTCCAGGGCTACACACGTGCTACAATGGTCGGTACAAACGGTTGCTTAGCAGTAATGTGAAGCTAACCCGAAAAAGCCGATCTAAGTTCGGATTGAGGTCTGCAACTCGACCTCATGAAGTTGGAATCGCTAGTAATCGCGGATCAGCATGCCGCGGTGAATACGTTCCCGGGCCTTGTACACACCGCCCGTCACACCATGAAAGTCGGTTGTACCAGAAGTCGCTGCGCTGACCGTAAGGAGGCAGGCGCCCAAGGTATGGTCGATGATTGGGGTGAAGTCGTAACAAGGTAGCCGTAGGGGAACCTGCGGCTGGATCACCTCCTTTCTAAGGAGTATTTGTAATCTCATTCTGATTAGTCGGTTTTACTGATTGATCGGTCTGACGATTCGATATCCGAGGTCAACAAACATCAGCTAGCTATTTAGTTTTGAGAGAGTGAACGCAACGGGCCTGTAGCTCAGTTGGTTAGAGCACACCCTTGATAAGGGTGGGGTCGGATGTTCGAGTCATCCCAGGCCCACCAACTACTGGCTGATTAGACTCTCTTCACGAGCAGTTTAATTGGTAAGAAGTTGCAGGTCTCAAAGATGATTTTCCGAAAAGTTACTGAAACTCAGAGACTTTTGCCGGGGATTCGTTTAGAGTGCGTGACTCATTTTAGTTTTTGTTTTGCTAGTTGTTCTTTGAAAATTGAATGTAGATCGAAATAAATGCGAAATGTTCTGCATAAGCATCGTTGACGATCAAGAAAGCGAAGAAGTGTTTTCCTACACTTTCTAAGCAAGCACTTGATCACTAAAAGTCACGGTACGGATGTCACTAGGTGGCAACGGAGTGCTTACATCAGATCAATTTCGGCGATTTTTAGCTGGGATATTCATCGAAACTTTTTTTAAGCTACTAAGGGCTTGCGGTGGATGCCTTGGCACCAAGAAGCGAAGAAGGACGCGGATAACTGCGATAAGCCTCGGTAAGCCGTAACAGGCGTTAAAGCCGGGGGTCTCCGAATGGGGCAACCCACCAATTTATTGGTATCCTGTGATGAATTCATAGTTACAGGAAGCAAACCAGGGGAAGTGAAACATCTCAGTACCCTGAGGAAAAGAAATCAATCGAGACTCCGCTAGTAGTGGCGAGCGAAAGCGGATCAGCCCAAACCTCGTTCAAGAAATTGAATGGGGGGTTGTGGGACTTCAATGTGAGACTCGAGAGTCTAGTAGAACGTTCTGGAAAGTTCGGCCAAAGAAGGTGACAGCCCTGTAAACGAAAGACTCAAAAGCTCTAGAAGTATCCCGAGTACCACCGGACACGTGTAATCCGCTGGGAATCCGGGGCGACCACGCTCCAAGGCTAAGTATTACTTGGTGACCGATAGCGCATAGTACCGTGAGGGAAAGGTGAAAAGAACCCCGAGCAGGGGAGTGAAATAGATTCTGAAACCGCAAGCCTACAAGCAGTGGGAGCACTATGTGTCTGACACATGTGTTACCGCGTACCTTTTGCATAATGAGCCAGCGAGTTATTTTTGCGTGCAAGGTTAAGCCGTAGCAGGTGTAGCCGTAGCGAAAGCGAGTCTGAAATGGGCGTTTAGTACGTAGAGATAGACCCGAAACCCGGTGATCTATCCATGGCCAGGGTGAAGCGCGGGTAATACCGCGTGGAGGCCCGAACAAGTGGAAGTTGAAAATTCCTTTGATGAGCTGTGGATAGGGGTGAAAGGCCAATCAAACCGGGTGATAGCTGGTTCTCTCCGAAATATATTTAGGTATAGCGTCGAGTAAATTTTATCGTGGAGGTAGAGCACTGAATGGGCTAGGGGTCTTTACCAGATTACCAAACCCAACCAAACTCCGAATGCCATTGATAATTACCTCGGCAGGCAGTCACTGGGTGATAAGGTCCAGTGACGAGAGGGAAAGAGCCCAGACCGTCAGCTAAGGTCCCAAAATGCATGCTAAGTGGAGAACGTTGTGGAGTTACTGAGACAACCAGGAGGTTGGCTTAGAAGCAGCAATCCTTTAAAGAAAGCGTAATAGCTCACTGGTCTAGTGACTCTGCGCGGAAAATATAACGGGGCTCAAGCATGTTACCGAAGCTACGGATGTTCAGAAATTTTTCTGAACGTGGTAGGAGAGCGTTCTAGTGTAGGCTGAAGGTCAATCGTGAGGATGGCTGGACGAACTAGAAGTGATCATGTTGGCGTAAGTAGCGTTCAAATACAGGTGAAAAACCTGTACGCCGTAAACTCAAGGGTTCCAGGGCAAGGATAATCCTCCTATGGGTTAGTCGAGACCTAAGATGAGGCCATATGGCGTAATCGATGGAAACACGGTTAATATTCCGTGACTGCTAATAGCGTAGCGCAGGAGGGACGGAGTAGGATAGCTCGGGCCTTTATTGGTTCTGGGTTCAAAGCTGTAGGTGGTCGTGTAGGCAAATCCGCACGGCAACACTGAGGCCGAGAAAATGGGTCTTTTGACCTAAATTTGAGCAATTCCATGCTTCCAAGAAAAGCTTCGGCGTGTTTTCTATTAGTACTCGTACCGTAAACCGACTCAGGTGAGTGGGATGAATATTCTCAGGCGATTGGGTTAAATCTGCTTAAGGAACTCGGCAACTTAACACCGTAACTTCGGGATAAGGTGTGCCTAACCTCGTTAGGGGTGGCCGCAGAGAAATGGGAGTAGCGACTGTTTATCAAAAACACAGATATGTGCTAAGTCACAAGACGACGTATACATATTGACGCCTGCCCGGTGCTGGAAGGTTAAGAGGAGTGGTTAGCGTAAGCGAAGCCGCGAATCGAAGCCCCAGTAAACGGCGGCCGTAACTATAACGGTCCTAAGGTAGCGAAATTCCTTGTCGGGTAAGTTCCGACCTGCACGAATGGCGTAACGACTTCTCCGGTGTCTCAAGCAGATGCCCAGCGAATTCGAATTCTCGGTGAAAATGCCGGGTACCCGCAGAAAGACGGAAAGACCCCGTGAACCTTTACTGTAGCTTGGCAGTGAACTTAGAGACTCTATGTGTAGGATAGGTGGGAGCCTTTGAAGCCTGGCCGCTAGGTCAGGTGGAGGCAACCTTGAAATACCACCCTTAGTGTCTTTGAGTTCTAACCTGCGGCCTAACCGGCCGAGGGACACTGTCTGGTGGGCAGTTTGACTGGGGCGGTCGCCTCCCAAAGAGTAACGGAGGCGTACGAAGGTCCGCTCAGCCTGAATGGAAACCAGGCGTCGAGTGCATTGGCATAAGCGGGCTTAACTGCGAGACAAACAAGTCGAGCAGGTGCGAAAGCAGGTCAAAGTGATCCGGTGGTCCCGCGTGGAAGGGCCATCGCTCAACGGATAAAAGGTACTCCGGGGATAACAGGCTTATCTCCCCCAAGAGTTCACATCGACGGGGAGGTTTGGCACCTCGATGTCGGCTCATCACATCCTGGGGCTGGAGCAGGTCCCAAGGGTTTGGCTGTTCGCCAATTAAAGTGGTACGCGAGCTGGGTTCAGAACGTCGTGAGACAGTTTGGTCCTTATCTTCTGTGGGCGGAGGAAATTTGAGGAGACCTGTCCTTAGTACGAGAGGACCGGGATGGACGAACCTCTGGTGTTCCAGTTGTCGTGCCAACGGCACAGCTGGGTAGCTACGTTCGGAATGGATAACCGCTGAAAGCATCTAAGCGGGAAGCCAACTCCAAGATGAGATTTCCCTAAGCTTCGGCTTCTAAAGACTCCTGGGAGACTACCAGGTTGATAGGCGGAAGGTGTACGCAGAGTAATCTGCTCAGCTGATCCGTACTAATAGTCGTGCGGCTTTTTTTATTAATGTAATCGATGAATAGTCCCAGCTAAGAATCACCAAAATTTATCTGAATGGTTCGAAACGTACTTGGTCAAACAGGTGGCGGTTTCGAGCAGAATAGTGTAGAACACGCAGTATGAAACTTGGAGCGTTGTGCGCTTAAGAAATTAAGAGTGAGCGTGAGAGTGAAGTAAATTTCGATCTAGATTTGCCGGTGTCAATAGCAGCGAGGCCACACCTGTTCCCATTCCGAACACAGAAGTTAAGCTCGCTTGCGGCGATGGTACTGCAGGGTTAACCCTGTGGAAGAGTAGCGCGATGCCGGCGTTTTTTTCTAACCCGATTGGATTTCCAGTCGGGTTTTTTTTTGCTCTTGTATTTAACTCGAAAGGCGTTCATGCGCTTTCTATCGCGGATCCCGCGGTTAACCAGTACTTAGGCTAACTCACGTTAACATCTAAAGTTGAACAGAAGTGTTTTAACCGTTGAAGGCGCTCTTCTCGAATCTGTGGAGTAGTGAATTCCGAATACCAATCGCCATCTTTCCAGGTGATGCCGTATTTTTCTTGGTGCAACTCGACGTCCGATCCTGCCTGAATTCCCATGCCAAATCCCGGTGTCATCCGATCAATGTACGGGGACATCTCCGTTAAGAAATCCAATGATTCGTTAAAGTGATTTTCTGTTTCTGTAGGAAAGCCGACTAAAAGAAATACGCCAACCTGAATCCCCGATTGGTGAGTATCCTTAAGGACCTGTCTTGCAGTTGGAAGATCAAATCCCTTGTTCATGTCCCTGACGATTTGTTCTGAGCCGCTTTCAAGGCCGTAGTCCAATCCGTGGCAGCCGGCAGCCCTCATTTTGTCGAGAAGTGGGCGAACCATTTGGCGACGAATCGAGGCTTTGCCACTCCACGAAACATCTAACTTGTGCTCGATTATGAGATCACAGAGCTTCTCGAGTTCTTTAATATTACCGTTAATGAGCGAATCGACGATGTAGTAGTTGCGAACGCCGAGTTCCTCCCGATGCTTTTTAAATTCCTGAAAGATATTTTCGCCGGTTCTGAACCGGAAGCGACGCCAGAGCACGGTTTCAGAACAAAAAGCGCATTTATAAATGCAACCTCGGCTACCTAGGATGGGGAGTGTAAGCGGCTCATAGTGTTTAAGGTCGAAACCCGAGAATTCGGGAAAGGGTAAGTCACTGATCGTGCTGATCAGCGGACGCTCGCCAGTATCGATAACCTTTCCATACTTTTTTATGAGCAACCCTTTAATGGAATCGAAGGGTTGGAATTCTTGGTACGCCGTAATTACTTCAAAAAATACTTCTTCTCCTTCGCCCGGGACGACCACATCCACATCTGGATAACCGATCAACTCTGGCCCTCCCTCATAGCGAGTAGCGTGTGGTCCTCCCGCGACAATAAATTTATCAGGAGCGAGTTGCTTAATTCGACGAATCACGTCCAGGGTGCAAAACTTCGACGTTGTGAGTACCGTGAACCCGATCACCTCACACGGAGATGCTGCAAGTTCTCGTGCCCACTTTTCAATCCACGGCTCAATGATTGGCCGAATAATACTTTGATAATCTTTCTCGCGAATCCAATTGAGGCAATTCGCTCCCAGCATGAGGGCCTTCTGTTTTTCGGGTAGCTCGGCGAAAAGCTGAACGCTGAAGTCGACTTGAAGATTTCCGATTCCTTTAGATTTTAAATATCCGGACAAATAGGCGATTCCAAGAGGAGGTTGTTCGACGCTCCATTGAGGTAGATGAACCAAATGGACAGTAGGGGTAGTGGGCAGAGGATTCCGATTCGCTTGGCCAACTGAACTCATAGGCATTTATCGAATCGCCAATTCACAGAATACACAAATCAAATTTGAATGGGTTTATGGCCTAGGTGAGTGTAGGTAATTGAGAGTCGAGCACCGCAATGAGTCATAATTGCGGAAGAGTTGGACCCCGGTTACGCTACTAGAACATTGAACGAAAAAAGTTTGCGCCAAAAAATTAAGGATGCGTGGGAAGAGGAGTTTCATTATTTAAAACTCAACTTGTCCTGGCTGTTTAATCGTACAATCACCACCGACATACTTACTGTGTCTTTGACAAAAAAATGTAATTTGAATTGCACATATTGTTGGGACTTCGACCAACGCGAACGCATGGGTGAACTAGCGACCGATGAAATTAAAAAGATCCTACTAAGTGCCAAGCTATTGGGCGTTCGCTCATTTAATCCTTTCGGTGGGGAGCCTTTTTTAAGAAAAGATGCAGTTGAGATCATTCAATATGCGTTTGAACTTGGATTCAAGCGAGTCACGGTTACGACCAATGGTACGTTGCTAGCGGAGGAGAAAATAAAGGAACTCGTTCAGTCTGTTCCTCCAGGAGCAGAATTGTGCGTCCTTGTCTCGTTAGACGGCTCTCATCCAGCAGAGAATGACTTCATACGAAGTCCTGGATCGTTTTTAAAAACTATCCGTACGATTGAGCACTTTGACCTATATCGTAAGCAGCTGGGCAAATTTGTATCGCTCGTTATGAATACGGTGGTGTCGCGAAATAACTTTCGATCAATGGTCGACCAGGTAGCTTTGAATAAGCGTCTAGGGGGCGACTGTGTGCATTTCATTACTCCGATTGCAAATGGCGGTTTGGTCGGTGATGGGATGGCAGATCGACAGTTGTTTATTTTGCCCGAGGACTTCGATGAACTGGATCGCCAAATAGACAGAATTATTCACGTTGCGAAAACGACTGACGGTGTTTTGAATAATCCTTCAAGTCTTCAGAACTTCAAAGAATTTTATCGGAGGCAATATCGTCAACATGAACAGATTATCATTTCCGCACAAATTGCGAAAAAAAATGAGGTTCCTGTTCGGCTCCAAATGCCTTAACGGCGTCAAGGAGCTAAATATTGAAGCTGATGGTCGGGCCGTGCTTTGCCAAATGGGAACGCCGGGGTCAGATGCCCTAACGATCGCAAAAATCGGAGATTTTGATTTCGATGTTGGTAAATTTTTTGACTCTGCCGAAGTCCGCGAAAAGCGTTTAAACTGCCAGGGCTGTAAGATCAGTTGCCAACAACACATTTATTTTGAGCCTCGCGCAGATCATTTACCTAAAATTTTATTTCGACTTGTGACACTGCCCGTTCGAGTTCTTGTTTTTCACTTTCTGGTTAAATTGAACTTGGCCAAGGAGGCGCCGAATGTCCGGCGCTTTTGATTTACGCAAATTGCCATTTTTAGATGTGCTTTTGCTCGTTAAACTGCGGGATAAAGAAATTTCTGGCGAAGCAGTGAGCGGAAATATCCGTTCCATGGCGGAGTTAGTTTTGGAGGGGACCGCCGAGCTTTCGATAAAAGAGATGAGGTTGCAAATTTTGGTTCTTGATTTGTGTGCCGATCGCTCGCCGATGGAACGCGAAGTATTGACGGAAAGTCTTCGCGGCATTCCAGGCGCGACATTGATGGAGCCAGGCTCGTTTGGCTCGAGGCGTGAAGAGGCAGCATTCATTTTTAGCAAGGTGGTTCAATTGCCTTTCTCCATTTTGGTGGAACTTCCAACTGTTGATGCGTGGTCAGCTAGGAATGTTCTAGAGCTTCTTCGTCCGATAGTGAACGGAGCCGACTTTTCTGTTGGACAGCGGACATTTCAAGTTCCAATCATCTCGTTGATAAAACTCAAAGCTTTAAACGGCTACTTTTGGTTACGGTTTGGCTACCCCGTTGGAGATTGGACGAGCGAATTTCTATCATGGAGAAAATGGGCTGTCTCTGCCGTTGAGTATCAGTCATTGAATGCTCAGGGAGTCGGTTTTCTGGCGGAATTGAAGAACCATTGTTTAGACAAGGGGTTTCGTACACGTCCGGTACAATTGGTCGGCCTATCTTCTGAATCTGAACTGGAATTTCTTCGCGGTGCTCAGATCCTAAGGGAAGTTCGCGGTATTCGTTCTACGATTTGAGGGATTTCACGGCTTTGAATTCTAGTAGTAGACACCTAACCAAAGCGTTCGAGCGAATTCGCCGACTTTGTTTTCGTCTTTCAACTGAATGAACTCATATTGTACGATGACCCCATAGCGATGCCCATCGATTTGATGGATCACAAAAACATCTGCTAGTAGATCGCCGTCTACATATTTTTCCAACGGCGGATTCATTTTTTCGATCCAGTCGGATGCGGGAGAATGGCCGTCAGATCGAACCCGAATCTTTGCGACACGTTTTAACATCTCGCCTTGCTTTGTTTTTTCGAGGAGCACCAAGTCTGCCTTCCAGCTCTGTTCAAATTTTTCCGGCGGCGGAAGAAGCCAGTACCGTTGATTGAAACCTACCAGGGCAATCAGTGTCGCAAGCGCGACGGAAGAAAGAAGCAGGACGACGCCGACATGCGAAGACCCACGTTGAGCATGAATTGAGAACGGCGACCTGGGTCTATTCAAAAGATTGCTCCTGTCCAAAATTGATTTTTCTAGTTTTCGGCACCTCGGTCTCGTTGTCGAGCCTTCAGCCTACGAGGGTCGAGGAGGGTGACAATCTGCGCGCGGTGACGTTTTCGGCCTGCCAATAAGTTGCTGTAATCACATGGTAATTACGAATTACCAAAGTTTCCTGGTCGCAAAACGAGACACTTTTGAAGTTGGGCTTACGAAGCCGGGTAGGCACATAAGTTATTGAAAGAACTCAGTTTTCACTAGGTTTGAAAGGAATTCCCCAGTTGGTCCGTGGCTTGAAGAATGAGTCAGGTGGAAACGCGTGTGACAAACACGCTGGAGGACGCATGAGTCAGCAATTGGAACGTCAAGCAAAAGCGGTTTTGGCTATTTTGATGATCAGCTACTTCGGTGCCTGTGCACCGGTGAAGTTCGACACTGTGCCAGCCGAAGGCGATAAAGTTGTGACTCCTCGTTGCGAGGGATCGACGTGTTATTACGATATCGTCGAAGAGAAAACTGTGGGCGAGGGCCTTGTCGATATCCTTGTCGTCAACGACAACTCGGGATCGATGTCATTTGAACAAGCGAAGATGTCGAGCGCTTTCACAGGATTTCTTAACTCTCTTGAAGTGCAAGGGCTGAACTATCGAATCGCAATGACCACGACGGATGTTTCAGATACGCGCCAAAGAATCAACAACGTTACGAATATGGCCTATAATCCACCGGGTCCTTACAATGGATACGGCGCACTTCAAGACGGAAAGCTGATCGACTTTGCTAGCGGACTAAAGTACCTCGACCGCAATACTCCAAACAAACAGACCTTGTTTGATGTGACGATCAAGCGAGACGAGACGCGAATTTGCGAGCAAAGTGGATTTCAGCAATGTCCCTCTGGTGACGAGCGCGGGATTGTCGCAGCTGGCTTAACGATTAAGAACCACGCTCCGCAGTTCATGCGACCAGCGGCGCACTTTGCAGTCATCGTGTTAGCAGACGAAGATGAGCGCGGGGTTTCGAAGTACAATCCATGTAACTACACGGGTGCGGCGGACCGACAAAACTGTGAAGCGATCAAGGCGGCCTATCCGTTCCAGGCAGCCGACGAGCCACAAGCTTTCGTCGATAGCTTCCGAAGCTTGTTTCCAAACAAAACCATGTCGTTCCACACAATTATTGTGAAGCCGGGCGATTTGTCGTGCCGGTCTGCTCAGACTGGTCAAGTGGCAGCGCCGATGCCAGTGCTTGGGCAAGAAGGGTATGCTTACAAGATGGTTCGCGATTTGGTTGGTGGCGTTGACGGAAATATTTGTGCGTCGAACTACACCAGTCAGCTTCAGGACATTGGCTATACGATTGGCGATAAGGTTACTTCGCTTCCATTCCGTTGCCGTCCTATCGGCGATGCGTACGAAGTTTATTTTAGTGGCGTGCGAGCGACTTCCGGGTTCTCTGCAAGCTTTGAAACGATGGCTTTAACGGTTACTGCGGATCTCGATGCGCTGGCGAAAGTGACTTTGAAATACACTTGCGCCAAGTAGCCTTAGGCGGTCTACCGGATTGGGGTGCGGCGTTCATTAGGCAAAGAATGCCTGAACAATGCCCAGAATTTACGAATATGAATACTATTCGGGTCTAGTTTTTTCGTGAAAATCGAAAAGCAACGGGCTCGAAAATCGAAATTTTTCAGTTAATTCTATTTGAAGGCTATGCCGAGAGTTGCCTATAGGAAACACTTTCGACCCGTCCCATGCACTAGACGACGGGCATTAGGTTGTCATTTCTTGATCGACTTTTACGACGGTCGTCTGGCGACTGGTTGGGCAAAAAGGCCGGTTGTCCTCTTTGATGTGTAATCCAGACTTCGTGCTTGGAAGAAATTAAGGATTTGGTTGTTTATGATCACTGCTTCCTTATGGCTACTGACAGTTTTACCTCGTCCGAACTTTTTAACGACAAAAAACCCTTTCGGGCAAGCGGCAGATGCCGCCTGGGGCGCAGAATTTAGTTCGCAAAGAGTCCTGTGTTCTCATTGAGATACGGCGCGGTCGGCACAGAAATTTCCAATGTGGTTTCGAAAATCAACAGGTGATTATTCGAACAATAGTTTGGAAAAGAAATTGGTCGGGGAGACAGGATTTGAACCTGCGACCCTCTGCTCCCAAAGCAGATGCGCTACCAGACTGCGCTACTCCCCGATTTTGAAGTGATCGACAATAGACAACAAGAACACTCGTGTTGGCAATCCCGGAGATAGATTTGTCGAAAGGAAAGGCTGCTTCTTCACGGACATTTTCTGCGCTCGCGTCCTTTCGGTCCAGTCGAGGATCGCAAAGTTGTCGTCAGAAAAACACACCCGCAGGTGGTCTGGTCCAGTCGTGTCGCGCTGAATTAATGGGCTGTAACCCCATTAAAAAGAGATTGCCTTAAAATTTGAACGCTACCTACGATGACGAAGAGCTGAACGTGAACCGGTGTCCTGCGTTGCCATTTCGACTTGAAAGTCGTGACTTGGCTCTAAAAACGCGAGCCTGGTCCATGGGCTAGGTAGCCGCTGAAACGCAGCGGCTACGATGAGGTAAAGGTTAAATTTCAATTTTGAACAGAGATTGAAGAATTGAAGAAAAGTATGAGCAACAAGATCAACAACAAGCCTTCACAAAGGAGCAATCAAATGAAGCGTTTGGTTCTTCTCGCTGGTGCCCTAGTAGTGTCGACAGCTGCACAAGCTCAAGACAGCGAATTTAAGCACAACGGCGAGTTTCGTGTCCGTTATTACAATGATATGACCCCATCGGGTGATAAAAATCTCCCGCTGAACAAGTCAGACGTCGAAGGACGTGCGACGATCGGTCTAACAATGCGCAAAGGTGAGAACGTTCAAGCTCACGTGAGCCTCATCCATGGAACAATCTTCGGTGCTGATAAAGCAGCGTCGACGGCTCCAGGCTCTGCAGGTTACACAACTGCGACAGCTAACAACCTTATGCTTGTTAACCAAGCGTACGGCTGGTGGAAAGCGGCTGATGGCCTGACCTTTAAAGTCGGTCGTCAACACGTTGCAGTTGCTGACGGAGCTGTCTTCTCGACTGACTCTTGGCTGTTGATTCCGCACACGCATGAAGGTTTGACTGTCGGTTACGACACAGACTTCGCGTCGTTCGGTCTCATCTTGGTAAAAGATGCCGATCAGTTGACTGGTACTGGAAATCCGGAATCGGATCCAGAGCGCAACAACACGATCTTGTCGGTTGACCTCAAGAATATGCCAGAAGCAGTGAAAACTGCGAACGTGCATATCGTCCAATCGAAAGGTTCGGAGACAACAGGTACAGCTCGCGGCATCCTCGACATCATGCACATCGGTGCAACTGTTGGCGGCGATGTTTCGAACATCATGTACAAAGTAACTGCTGCTATCCAGTCTGGCGCGCTCAGCAAAACAGCTGCAGCTGAAACCAAACTCGATACCAACATGTTCGATGTCATGGTTGGTTATTCAATGCCTGAAACTATGGGTCTGAAGGTCTCTGCGGCCTACCACATGGATTCTGGTGACGATAATGCTGGTGACGATAAGTCCCAAACTTATCAGCCTTTATACTACGACAGCCACAAGTACGCTGGTTTGATGGACATCCTTGGTTGGGGTAACCTGACTTACTGGAACATCAACGCGTCTGTTGCACCTGCAGAGGACCTCGAAGTAGGTCTCGGTCTCTATGGCTTCACAAAGTCAAAAGAGAACGGAACAGCTAACCAGACTTCACGACCAGGCGGAACTACGGCTGGTGCGCCAGCTAACAAGGCTGACCTCGGTATGGAACTCGACGTTTACGCTACTAAAAAGTACGCTGGCGGCTTCCAAATCGACGCTCACCTTGGCGCATTCATGCCAGGTGCTGCATTCAAAGATGCGACGCCAAAGATCGAGGCGACTATCATGCAAGTTGGCCTGATGGGCACAATGACGTTCTAATCCTTCATTGGATTAGCAGCGTGGCCTTCTTAGAAGGTCGAAGGAACGGACTGGGAGACCAGTCCGTTTTTTTTGCGATCTTTCCGTTGGCTTGTCAGCCCTAGGTCTGGGTTTTGGTTAAGTCCCAGCCTGTTTAGGCCGAAATGCCAGTGATGGCGAGTGGTCAACCTCAACCGCATTTTAGAATCCCCTTTCAGGCTGCGGCCTTTTTTGTCCTGATTCTCTGTATCACGGTTGCGATCGCAATATCAGCAGAAGCAAGGGGCATTGAGCGTCTGCGGTTAGAACCCAATACAATGGCCGAAATCTCGGTTCTTCTTAGTCATGGGGACGATCTGCATTCTGCGTTGACCAAACAAGAGGACGAGCAAATTGAAGTGACGCTTCGAGATATTCAAGTCTCAATTGCGCGAACCATGTCGGCTTCGATTCGCGTTAAGATGCACGAGCGTGCGCACCTTTTAAAGATTCTGGAATCCATGGCAGAAAATGTAGAGATCGCGCGAAATAGCGGCTTGACCGAGCGTCGCGAGCGAATATCGGAAGTATTTAACATGATGGCGAATGTTGTTCGGATTTATAATGTCGATGCCCGTTTTAAAATCTTTTTCTGTTCGCGCGATAAAATGACGTGGATCCAAACCAAGGCTCGTGGTGCATATCCATTTCCTGAAGTGGGAGAGCGCGAATGTGCGCTGCGCGCGCCATGAGCTTTTTAAACTTGGAATCGGGGCAGCCGCATGGATGAGCTTTTACGTCGAGCGCCTAAGATGTTAGTCGCAATCGGCGCCATAGTGCTTGGGTACATTCTCATTATCGCCTTCAATCCGCCACGCACGATATGTGATGAGCAGCTAGATGTTTTTCGGCAAACACAGAAGGCGTTTTTATTCTCAAGCTCAAAGAAATTGAAGAAGACCGTTGCTGAAGAAATGTTTGAGCTGTGTAAATCCTCGAACGAGCCGGGCGGCTGCTTCGATCTATTTTTGAACTTAAGAAACATGGTGGATTCTCTCGAGCGCATGCCGAAAAATTGTCACGCCACTGTAGGCGCAGAGCCGGTGGTGAAACAGTGGATCTTGAAGTCATTGACGCTGATTGCTCAGATCGCGTGGGGTGAAAGCACGGCAGGTGTGTATATTTCGAGGAAACATAGTTGGTTGGACGCGGCGGATTTTCGCCTGTATTGCCGACTTCGTTTCCTGTCGACGAAGTACTACGGAGAGGACTCTTTCCAGGCCTTCAGAGAAAGCGTCATGACCGACTTACCGGGAGCCGACAAAATGTCGCGCGAGCAGAGATGGTCACGGTCGATTTTTTCTAGCCCTTGTGAGTAGCTGCCTTAGTATATCGCATTCGGCCCAAGAATCAGAAGTTCGACATCGTCGATTTCTCCATCATTCAGTATCCGTACTTTTAGAAGAATCTCGTCATCGTCACGATGAAGAAGGCGGACCACATTTTCTCTGTAGCTTGTTGGATCAGCTAAGAGCCAATCTGCCGGATTTAGTCCAAATTCTGAGAGCTTGATGTTATTGAATTGATCTGCGTTCTTTTGCAGTTGAAGCATAGTTTCCCCGTTTCAGGTTGTTGAATCGCCGTACGGACGGTGGGGATTGCAAGATGAGCATCGTGAGTCGAACCTGAATCGGTAGTTTTGAAACCGAGTAGTTTCAACAAGATAACCAGAAATCAGGTACGGATGCGACACTGTTGTCCAAGATTTTGCATCCAAAATCTAAGAGACGAGACTCGGATTCAGGTAGAGAGTAAGAATCGATCGGGCTTAGTAGCCAAAGGAGACCGCGAGTGAAGAGTAAACTGGGAAGATCAATTCCTTGGCTTTGGTTGCTAGGTTCTCAGTTCTTGTCAGCCGCAGCAGCTGCGGTGGTTTTTCAGCTGGGGTTGGATTCGCGAATCGCGGGGCTGATCGCTGGGTCGACGTTTGTAGTCGTCGGCCTTCGAGGCATTCGAACAAGCTGGCTTGCGAGATCAGAAGGGCTTTTCGCAAACATCGTTTATCTCATGTCTTTGGTTCACGTTTTGGGGATCGCTCTCCCCATGATCGGTTTTCGGCTCTTAAACTGGAACCAGCCGTTTTCAAAGGTGGCGGTTTGGGGCCTATCCGGTCCCCAGTTTCATGATGTCTCGACAAGGGTGTTTGGCTTTTGGGTCATTTTCACGGCAGTGGCGGCATTTAAGGCAAGAAAGCTCGAGAGAAATTAGCAGCGCTCGCTATAGATTGAGCTCGCGCAAGTTCATACAAACGCAAAAAGGACCGCATGCCGGTCCTTTTTACACATGACTTTTTTCAATAAAAAACGAGTATTTAGATCTGGAACGGCTTCGGAGAGATAGCTTCTGGGCGCTCAAAGAAGTCATACGACTCGTTCCCTTGCGGGAGGAGGCCGAGGCTTCGCGCTTTTTTCACGGCCGAGGCAACTTGCTTCTGCTGGCTAAGAGAGAGCTTGCTGATGCGTGCTGGCGTAATTTTGCCGCCCTCGGAAATAAAGCGACCTAACGTCAATGCATCTTTGTAATCAAAGAAATAGTCGCCAGAGAATTCGGGGCGATATTTAGAGCGAACCATCTTTTTCATAGCAATATCCTCTATCTCTCGCCGGCAGTGGCCGACGGAATCGTTCAGAGGCGGCAGACTACACCAGATAGTGGTTGCCAACAAGGTAGTTTTTCATTATTCCTACCCGTCTCAAATCTTCTGGAAGGAACGAGAATCATGGCAATCTGCGAACTGACAGGCAAGCGCCCAGTAGTTAAGAACCTGGTCAGCCATTCGAATATTAAGACCAAGAAAACTGTGCAGCCAAATGTACAGAAGAAACGTCTCTTTAGCCAAGCTCTCGGAGACCTGGTTACGTTGCGTGTTGCAACCAGCGCGATTCGCGATCTGGAGCATGTAGGCGGATTGGACCGTTTCATTCTTCGTCAAGACGACAAAAAGCTCTCTTCTCGTGCGATGGACGTTAAGCGTCGTATTGTCCGAAAGTTGAACCGGAAATCGACTGCAGCAAAAGCGGCTAAACCTGCAGCTGGAAAGGCTTAATCGCCATGAAATTGAAAGTATCTAAAGGTTCAACAGTAGAAGTCATTACTGGTTCCGAAAAAGGAAAACGTGGCGTTGTCCTTGAAGTTGATCCAACAAAAATGCGTGTTCGAGTTCAGGGCGTCAAGATCCTAACTAAGCACTCTAAAAAAGATGGCGTCGTGAAAAACGAAGGCATGATCGACTACTCAAATGTAAAGTTGGTTGAAGCTGCCAAAAAAGAAAAAGGCGCAAAAAAAGCAAAGTCGAAATCTAAGTCGGCATAAGTTTGCGATCATTTTCGGCGAAAGCGAAAAAGAGGAGGTTGTACCTCCTCTTTTTCTTTTAGACCGCTTCGATTATATGGTTAAGCTACATGCGGGGAGAACGAAATGAAGCTTCGTAGTTCAAATCTCATAATAATGATCTCGGTTGTGGTGTCTGCAACGATTATCGGGTTTCAGTCGGCAAAAGCGGCAAGCCTTGATGGTAGTTTAGTTAATCTAGTCGTCTGCAAGAGCCCGGGGAAAGCAGTTGCGGACGCAGCCTCTGCTAATGCCGGCTCTTCTAATTCTGGCAGTGGAAAAAAATCGGCTACATTTGGAAAAGCAGTTCGGACTCTTCGAGTCTATGAAAGCAAGTCAGGGCCAGAGAGCGGCTGCTTGGCTACTTATTCAAAAACCAACGTGGAAAAAACCGTAGGGTCGAGCCGGCAAACAAAGCAGTGCCACTCGATTTTAGAGGGTATTCGCAAGAATCTCGAGTCCAGCAACTGGTCATGCAAGCAGGCGACTGATCCGTCAGTCGTCAAATCCACAGTAGCTGCGATTTCTGATACGAGCGTCGACAGTGTTTCGGGCGAGTCCGACGATCTAGAAAATGAATTGAACAAACCAGATTCCACAGTGCGCTGAGGCGAGCGAAGTGAATGCCGAAGTTCGAAATTTTGAAAAACTGAATGTAGCGATCGTACAACTGACGTCCGCCAATAGTGTGAAGTCGAACGAAGAAACAGTTCGGCAGGCATTGATTGAAATCGCCAAACGCGGCGGAACTAAGCTAGTTGTCTTGCCGGAAAATGTTTGGTTTCTGAGACTTGTAGACGGTGAACCGCTACCGGACTTTTCCGATGCCACCGAGTTCCATCAAGAAATCCAAAATTGGGTTGAAAAAAATGATTGCGCTGTGGTTTTTGGCGCGGTCCCTGTTACCCGAGCGCTATCTGGTGAAAATAAACCCTATGCGGCGACAGCAGTATTTGAGCCGGGCAAGCCGTGGCACGTGCCGTATACGAAAATGCACCTCTTTGACGTCGATGTCGCTGGCCACAAGCCCGTTCGAGAATCCGACCATTTAGCCGGCGGAATAAAGCCGATGGTTTGGAGCTATCGTGACTGGAAGTTTGGCTGTGCGATTTGTTACGACGTTCGTTTTGCCGAGCTGTTTTCAGTTTATGCAAAACAGGCCGTCGATGCGATGTTTTTACCATCGGCGTTTTTGGTTCCCACTGGCAGACAGCACTGGGAGATCTTAGTTCGTGCACGGGCGATAGAATCGCAGGCTTATTTGCTGGCGCCAGCGCAATCCGGAGATCATGTTGACCAGTCTGGTCGAGGTGGCAGTGTTCGAAAGACCTACGGACGATCTATGGTGATTGATCCGTGGGGGCGCATCATTGGTGCGGCACAAGTTGAGCGATCTGGAACAGAAATCTTGTATGCGGAACTCAGTCGGGATGAAATTAGCAAGGTGCGGATGCAGATTCCAATGAAGGATCATCGGCGCCTTTGAGTAGGGAGCGAAAGTGATTCGAATTTTATTGTTTCTTCTCGCTGTTGTTATTATTTCCGCCGCGCCCGGCATATCGAGAGCAACTTCAGAGCCGGCGAGTTCAGAATCTGCGGAATCAAAAAAGTTCTCGGAGTCTGTTCTGTCGACTCGGAATCCGGCAAGTGATCTAGTCGTCAGTGGTAGCGTGCAGCCTCGTAAAAGGTATCCTGGCGGTGCCGATGAAGATGATCTTCAGGTGCAGGCAGTTTTGCCGAATCCGAGCCGAGGTCTTGAGGCACATGATGCGGCAGTGAGTGAAGGCGCTGCGAGCGCTGCTGGGGAAACACCAGCTTCTGATTAATTGAACGGTACCTGGGGGACGTTATGAATTCAGTTCAGCGAGAAGAAATGGAAGTGGATGTTTTGATTGTTGGCGGCGGGGCGGCCGGACTTTCGGCAGCACTTCAATTGAGAAGTCTGATGGCCAAGCATGATGAAGAAGTAGCTGCGGGAAAGCGGCAGGGCCGACCTCTCAGTGACCTTATGGTGGCCGTGATCGACAAAGCCGCAGAGATTGGTGCTCATGCTGTTTCTGGTGCCGTGTTAAATCCAATCGCTTTGCACGAACTGGTTCCAGATTTTCGCGAGAAGGGCTGCCCGATTGAATGTGTCGTCGATCACGATGAAGTTCATTATTTGACTCGATCGATGAACGTCAAAGCTCCAATCACTCCACCGCCATTCAAAAACGAAGGAAATTTCCTAGTTTCACTCTCAAAGTTTAATCGTTGGCTTGGAACTCAGGCCGAAGCAGCTGGGGTAAATATTTTCTCTGGTTTTGCTGCGGTCGAAGCGCTTTACGATGAGAGCGGAAAAGTCGTTGGCGTGCGAACTGGGGACAAGGGGGTTGATAAAAATGGTCAACCGAAACCGAACTTTGAACCTGGTCTCCTGCTGAAGGCCAAAATCACGATTTTTGCCGAAGGCACTCGCGGCTCGCTCTTCAAGCAAGTAGCGAAGAAGCTGAATTTGTTTGAAGGGAAAAATCCAGATGCGTATGAAGAGGGCGTGAAAGAGGTCATTCAATGTCCTCCCGGAACGGTAAAGGCAGGCCAGGTCATCCACACCCTTGGTTTTCCGTTAGAAAAAACTATTGGTGGAACGTTTATTTATGCTCTTCCTAACGATCAAATCGTATTGGGCTTGGTTGGCTATTTAGATACCCATGATCCTCTGTTTGACCCACATCGCGAGCTTCAGCGTTTAAAAACTCACCCTTTCATTATGAATATGATCAAAGGTGGAAAAGTCATCGCATACGCAGGGAAGACCTTGCCTGCTGGCGGCTGGTACTCGATGCCGAAGCTTTATCACGATGGAATGATGGTTTGCGGCGACACCGCGATGATGGTCGACGTAAAGAAATTGAAAGGCATTCACCTGGCGATGAAGTCTGGAATGCTGGCGGCAGACACGGCTTTGGAGGCTTTGGTCGCCGAGGACTATTCGTGCGAAAAACTGAAATCTTATTCGGATCGAATTGAGGCGAGCTTCGTAAAGACCGAGCTTTGGGCGACTCGCAATTTCCATCAAACTCTTTCGATGGGATTGGTGAAATCCGCTCCGCTTTTAGCTTTACAGGAAATTACGGGTGGGCGGGGTCTAATCGACGAAATGGGATCCCATGCAGATTGGACCACGACCGAGTCTTTGGTTGAAATGTGGGGAGCTCGTGGCTGGGAGCACGCGGACACGCAGCTGCCAAAACCCGATGGCGTCTTATTCTTCGACAAGCTCTCAAGCGTCTATTTGACGGGTACAATGCATGACGAGGATTCTCCCAATCACTTGCTTGTGGCCAACACGGGTTTTTGTCGCGACGTGTGCTATGAAAAGTTTCGCTCTCCCTGCAATCACTTTTGTCCAGCCAGTGTCTACGAGATGGTACCGGAGGAGTCGGCTAACGGCGGGCTGACAGGTAAGCAACGTTTGCAAGTGAACTATACCAACTGCATTCATTGCAAAACTTGTGATATCAAGTGTCCTGCCGATAATATCACGTGGACAGTGCCCGAAGGCGGCGGCGGTCCGAACTACAAGGAAACTTAAATAAATGGCTACCTTCTTTGCGCTGACTTCTAGAGGCCTCGTCGATGTGTTGCGAGACGAGCTTGCAGAACTGGGAGCAAGGAAGTTGGACAAAGAGCCTGGCGGAGTTTATTTCGACTCCAATTGGGCCACCGTTTATCGCGCTAATTTACGATTGAGAACTGCGACGAGAGTTGTGCGGCCAATTTTACATTTTCCGGCGTATAAAAATGAAGAACTCTACAGCAACATTCGCAAATTTGATTTCACATCTTTAATCGATGCCGAGGGCACAATCGCCGTCGAAGCCAGCGTGCGCGATTCGGCTTTTAAAGACCAGCGGTTTGTTGCGATGAAAGTTAAGGACGCGATCGTCGACCAGTTTCGAGAGAAGACCGGTGTACGTCCTTCCGTCGACACCGATAACCCGGATCTGGTTGTGGTAGTGCGCGCGTTCAAGAACCACTTTTCTGTGAGCCTCGATACGTCGGGTGATCCGCTGTTCAAACGTGGCTATCGAACAGGGACTGGCGAGGCACCGCTAAAAGAACATGTGGCTGCTGGGCTTCTTCGGTTGGCGGAATGGGACGGCGAAACACCCATTGTCGATCCGATGTGTGGATCTGGAACAATTCTGATTGAGGCCGCACTTCAGGCCCGAAAAGTGGCGCCAGGGACTTTGCGCCGAAAGTTTGGCTTTATGGGCTGGAAAGGCTTTGATCAGGCTGTCTTTCAACAAGAGCTTGAAGCGACACTGGCTTTAGAAGAAGAGGCAGCGGCGAAGTTGGAAGCGACTTTAGACCGAGTTTATCCAAATCCGCTGCCGGTAGTCGCGGGCGGAACACAGGAAGAAAAAAAGCGCCCGCTGTTTTTTGGCTACGACGTAGATTCCAAGGTGATTAAAATTGCCCAGGCCAACGCGCGTGAAGCAGGTGTCGATGACCTGATTAGCTTCCGCAGACATCCGATGGAAACTTTGGAGGCGCCCGTTGAAAAGGGAATCATCATCACAAACCCCCCTTACGGGACGCGTCTTGGGAATACCGAGTCCCTAAAAGACACCTATCGTGATCTCGCGTTTACTATGAAGAGTCGCTTCAAAGGATGGACAGCTTATGTCCTATCCGGCGATCCAGAGCTTTCGGCCTCAATGAAACTGAAAGCAACTAGAAAGTCGCTTGTATACAACGGCCCCATCGAGTGCCGTCTTTTGAAATACGAGATGTTTTAGATTTTTCTTAAGCGCCGGGTTTTAAAATCGCTAGGTATGCGGCAACCGCACCAAGCGCGATACTGCCGATGAGGACTGGCATCGCAAGAGCCGGTTTCTTTTTCAGAATTACAGGTGTTCCGCCAAGAATCAGCCAGATGACTATCTTTATGTAGACCCAGGTCCCCATATCTCGCGCAAGTCCAAGTCTTGCGAGAAGACCAAAACCAGCAACCAACATGATGATCGATGCCACGCCATGAAGGATCATCAAGGGCTTTCGTTTTTCCATCGGCACGTACGCGAGGGCTCCTAGAGAAATGAATAAAACAACGAGACCAATTAAATGCAGAATTTTGTAGGTTTCATAGCTCATGGACTGGATGGCTAACTTAATCTTCGAGATTTGTCAGTTTTTTAAACCGAAATTCTCTTCGAGTACGTCTCAAATGCTTCTCGGTTGGCTTTTTTAACGCGCATATGATCAATGTCATTCCACTGGCATTCCCTGACGAATCTAAATACCTCAGCTTGCGAAAATCCAAGGCCGCGAAGGTGGGAATACTGGAAGCTGGAGGTAACGAAGCTTCTATTTACTCCAGACTCCTGAAGCTTCGCTTTTGCTATTTGCGAAATTTCCACAGCCTGGTTCAGGTTCATCTGATCGTGTTCCCAGTATGCGTTTTCGCCGAAGGAAACTTTTTTGAAGCCGTACTTTTCTGGGTTTCGAGAGTAGTCTGCGTAGTCGACAACGACCTTATCGAGTTTTGGATTGTACGGACGAAGTGAAAGCGGAAAGAGTGAAACGAAATCTAAAGTCTTGCTGTCTGTTATCCAATCGACAGATTTCCAGATCGACTCTTCTGCTTCTCCAGGAAGTCCTACGATGAATGCACCATGATTTAAAAGATTGTCTCGATGCTTCGCCCTTGAATTGACGAACATTTCCTTAACAAGCTCGGCGGGAGTTCCTTTCCCGACTTTGCGTGCAACTTCTGAATTCAGCGATTCAATTCCCCAGAAGAGCGCCCGCGCCCCCGAGCTGACCATCAGATCTAAAGTTTCTGGGAAACGACAGGCGACGTCGACTCGTGCATATGAGGTCCATTCGATCTTAAATGGGAGATTTAAAAACATATTGCAAAACGTTTCGACCTTATCACGTCGATCATTGAAGCAGTCATCTGAGAAATGGTAAAAACGGATGCCATAGCTTTCGTAGTTCCGAATCATCTCGCCTTTCAAGAGATCAAGATCTTTTCGCGTCGAGAATTGTTTTTCAAAGTGACAGAATTTGCAGTTGTATTGGCAGCCTCGAGTTAGCTCGAGAGGGAGACCTTCTTCTGCTCGAATGGAATCATTTGATGACCAAAGGTTTTGGATGAGAGTTGCGGATTGGTTTTCTTCTGGTGCAGCCGTTAGGTAATTTATTTCACCGTACTTTCGAATGTCGGCTGGTCGGCCATCGCGCAAGTGGTAAAACAGATCGACCAAGGTTTGGTCAGCACTTCCTAAGACGAAGAAATCGAATATCGCGTGCGACTCTTGAACAAATGCAAGGTAAAGCGTTTTTGCACCGCCCACGACCAGTTTGGCATGACAGCCTTTTTCGGCCAGGCCGATGCGCAAACGGTTGAACCAGGCAGAAGCGTCAGCTGCACGGTCGAACCAAAGTAGACCTCGATAATAACCGAGATCGCCGCCATCTTCGGGCTGATTCGTGGGGGTCATAAACGTAGAGCTGAAGCCAATGATCTCTGTTTTCTCATCTGCGGCGTGAATAATTCTGTCGATAAGATTGGTGATGAGCGACGCATGATCAAAAACAACGGACGTCAAACCGAGGCTTCTAAACTTGGACGCCAAGACATAAGGCCCCAGGTATCGAGAATTTCCGATTCCCGATTCGTTGACTGCGCTGTCTGACACTAGGATTATGTCCATGCCGAAATGTTCAGCTCGGAGGGCGCGGCGGTCAAGACAATCGATTGCAGATGGCTTAAGGTCTCGATAGGCTTGTTAAAGATGAAAAAAACAAAGCTTAAGATTCCAGAGGAAGTAAGCCAGGCTTGGGAAGCGGCGGTTGAAGTACGCGGACGAGCATACGCGCCCTATTCAAAATTTAAAGTTGGCGCAACAGTCATTGACGAAGAAGGCAGGCACTTTCACGGATGCAACGTTGAGAACGCTTCTTACGGCGCCACGATTTGCGCGGAACGAAATGGGATATTGTCGGCTGTTGCATCAGGGATGAAAAGTCTGAAACATGTTGTTGTCGTGACCGAGATGAATCCGCCGGCCGAGCCTTGTGCCTTGTGTCTTCAGGTGATAGGCGAATTTGCGTCGGCGGAAATGCGAATTTGGCTTTGCGATCTCAAAGAAGTTCGAGAGATGCTGAAATTGAAGGACCTTTTGCCGCGGCACTTTGGACCGAAGTCTTTGGCTCGTGGTCTAAAAAAATAAATTCTTTAGTCGAACTTTTCCTTTTCAAGTTTCGAGAGTCCGAGTGTCTTTAATAACGACGGTAGCTTTGAGAGCGCGAGATTCATCCGCATAAATTCGCGCATCGGCATCAGTGGGTTTCCGCCGTAGGCCCCAGGTTTGGAAATTGATTTTCGAACGACCGATACTCCGGCGAGCTGGACATCGTCGCAGATCTCAATGTGCCCCGTGACTGATGTATTGCCGCCGCAGATGAATCCGCGACCAATTTTGGTTGAGCCGGCTACATTGAAACCTGCAGTGATAATCGAACCTGCGCCAATGGAAACATTGTGGGCAATGTGAATTCGATTGTCGAGAATGGCGCCTTTGCCGATGCGCGTTTCTCCAAAAGTTCCTCTGTCTATCGTGGCTGTCGACCCCAAGTGGACGCCGTCCTCAAGGATGACTTTTCCTTGGTGCGGGATTCGGTAGTGACGTCCCTTTAAATCGTGGGCGTAGCCAAACCCTTCTTTTCCCAAGGCTGAGTGTGGGTGAATTTCGCAGTCAGCACCAATTTCCGTATGATGACCGATGTAAACAAAGGGATGAATCACGGTGCGAGGGCCGATCTGCGCGTCAATTTCGACAACGACATGTGAAGCGATCACGGCCTCGTCGCCAATCTTTGCGCCCCGGGCAATGACGGCATAGGCGCCGATGCGGGCAGTCGGCGAGACAACGGCTTCTGGATGAATGATTGCAGTGGGGTGCTGAAGGCAGGGCTCATCGGAATTGACATAAGGAGTCTTAAGAAAAAACCGTTGGACCGTTTCGCGCATCGCTCGCTCTGGTTCGGGAGAGTAAAAAATCAGCTTTTCAGGGGCTGGTTTTCTTTCCTCGATCGATTTGCGAAGTTCATCCGGTAAGCAAAGAGCCTTTGCGCGCGAATTAAGGCCGGACTCAACATGTTTCGCATTTGAAACGAAAATGAGGTCTTCCGCAGATGCGAGATCTGGAGCTGAAACAAAATTAAAATAAAGATCTTTGTCGGCGGTCTTGGTGCTCCAAGAGAACGAGGAAACCAACGGTCCGAGGTGTTCAATCACTTGCTTGAGCGATACATTTAAGCGGGTCATTTCATCCTCCTACAACGAATGCGGCATTCGGGCACGCGACTTCCGACTTGTTTTCGCGACTTGTTTTCTCTGCTTGTTTTCCCTGGGCGTCTCCTCTAGTTTGTGCTTTGAATTTGAGGTGTCTTAAGAAGAACCTTCTTAAGGAGTTGATTGTGCTGAATCGGCTGCGGCGAATTTCGCGTCGCATCGGAGGATGGGTGACTGCAAGTAAATCGACCGGAAAAACTGCCGGAAAACCGGCGGCCAAAACTGCTGTGAAGAAACCAGCAGTAAAGCCAGCTGCGAAATCGGCTGGAAAAACTAATGCTGCTGGATCTGAAAAAGCAGGTGCAATGGCCAAAGCAGGTGCATCTGCGAAGGCAGTCGTTAAGTCTTCCGGGAAGCCTGCGGGAAAATCAGCGGCGAAGCCTGCTGCTGCGAGGCCTGCCATTAAGACGTCTTCGAAACCAGCGGGAAAACTTGGCGCACAGCCGCCTGTCAAAGTAGCAGGAAAAACTGTTCTTAAGCCTGCGGTCAATGCCACGCCCTCGTCGAAACTGGTGGGGAAATCTGCATTACCCGTTACCGAAAAGGTGCCGTTAAAAGCAGCGGTTCCAGAGAAGGCTTCGGCGAAATCGGGGAAAATAGAAAAAGCACCGGGAAAAATGACCGGCAAAGCGCCTGCGTCGGAAGCCGATAAAAAAAAGGGTAAGCCGGGCAAAGGTAAAGTTCAGGAGATGGACGAGCCGGCGCTTTTGGAGCCGGATATCGATTCCGACTTCGAAGAACTTGGACTATCGGATGCCAATTTGGCCGCTGATTTGGAAGCGGTTGAAGTGGAGCCGGCTGAGGTCTCTCCTTCCGCGGGTTTGTTGGCGATTATGAAGCCGACGTCGCCAGATGCTGAAAAGAATGGCGAAAAGAAAAAGAAGAAAGATGACCTCAAACTGGATCGCGGTGGCGATCTTGAGGCGCAGTGGATGCAAATTAAGGAAAAAAACAAGGCTTTGAAGGCTCTGCCATACAAAATGTCAGAAAGTTTCGAGGCCCGAACTCCGATCTTGCACAAGGTGCTCGGATGGGGCTTTATCATCTCGAATCAGAATGACCGTTTGGAAGTCTTGTTCCAGCAGGGTATTAAGTTTCTGATTTCGAACTACAAAACATAAGACAGGGTATAGGGACGGATGGCTAAGGACGATCTAGCGCAACTTGAAGGAAAAATTGTCGACGTAAATGCAGGGGGCCTCTATCGAGTGCTTCTTGATAACAATGTCGAGATCGTCGCGCGGCTCTGCGGCAAGATGCGCCGCTTCAACATTCGTGTTGTCGTCGGCGATAAAGTGACTGTTGGCGTGTCGCCCTATGACCCTACGAATGGCTTGATTCTTTATCGACACAAGTGATCCGCTAGTTGGACTAAATCCAAACTTTTATTCCTGAGGATATTATGAGCGCCGTGAGCCTCACTCCGATTTCATTCGCAGCTTTTCGAGAAAAGTTCATTTCCGGTGTTTCACTGAAGGCAGCGCAAGCTGTTCTTGAGTTGGCAGCAGAGGGCGGTACCGTGCCGTTCATTGCTCGTTACCGAAAAGAAAAAACAGGCGGTCTCGACGAAGTCGAAATTCGCGCCGTGATTGAAGGTAACGAAACGCTCGGCGAGCTTAATAAGCGTCGCGAGTTCGTTATGACCGAAATTCACGGCCAGGGGAACCTGACGGACGAACTAAAGGCGCGCATTACCACTTGCATGGAGCTAGGTGATCTCGAAGAGATTTATCGTCCGTACAAGAAAAAGAAAAAGACCAAAGCGACACTCGCACGCGAAGCAGGGCTCGAGCCCTTGGCAGACTGGATTTGGAAGATTGGTCACATGGAGGTTACTCCAGAGGTCACTCTTGAAATCAAAGCGAAAGACTTCCTCAACATTCCAGCGGGAATCGCGACGTACGATCTAGCACTTAAGGGCGCACAGGATATCGTGGTTGAGAAACTTTCGAATGATCCGGTTTTGCGTGAACGCATTCGTGCGAACTTCTTCGACCATGGGAAGATCGTTTCGAAGAAAGCAAAAGGCTTTAAGCCGCACTCGAAATACGAAATGTACGCTGAGTTTGCGGAGCCGGTGAAAAGCTTGGCCGAGAAAAAAGCCTCTCACCGATACTTGGCGATGCGCCGTGGATGGGCAGAAGAAGAGCTGACTGTTGGTGTTGAAGGCGATGAAGCTGGAAACCTTCAGGCGTTTGAGCGTTCGACGTATACACCGGCCGCCGATAAAGCGGTCGCGACGAATGCTGAAATTGGCAAAGTGATCGAATTTTTAAAGACGTGCGCAAAGCTTGCGTACACCGTTCACGTTCATCCTTCGATTTCAAACGAAGTGCACCGCGTGTTGAAAGACAATGCCGACAAAGATGCGATCACAGTTTTCGCTGAAAACGTGCGCAAGGTCTTACTTGGTAGTCCATTTGGACCAAAGTGCGTTTTAGGAATCGATCCAGGTCTGCGCACGGGTTGCAAAGTAGCTTTGATCGATAAGCAGGGTAATTTCATTTCGAACACCGTGCTTCAGATCTTGGGCGAAGGTGCGCACGAAAAAGCGAAAGCTCTTTTTGCAGAAGTGACGATGCAGATTTCCATTGATGCGATTGCCGTTGGTAACGGAACGGGCGGTCGCGAAGCAGAGACGTTCATTCGTAAAGTGCTAAAGGAAATCGGCGTGGAAACGCCAGTGATTTTGGTCAGCGAATCTGGAGCGTCGGTTTACTCGGCAAGTGATGTAGCTCGAGAAGAGTTCCCAGAATTGGATCTGACGGTTCGTGGAGCGATTTCGATTGCTCGTCGTCTTCAGGATCCACTGGCTGAACTTGTAAAAGTAGATCCTAAGAGTATTGGTGTCGGTCAGTATCAGCACGATGTTTCGCAAACGGCTTTGAAAAAGTCGCTGGGCGAAGTGGTTGAATCTTGTGTGAACGGTGTGGGTGTTGATTTGAACACGGCGTCGGCACCGCTCCTTTCCTACGTCGCTGGTATCGGACCAGCGTTGGCAAAGTCGATTGTTGAGCAGCGAAAGACGTCTGGTCTATTTGCTGATCGCGATCAATTGATGAAAGTGCCTCGCTTTAGCGCCAAAGTTTACGAGCAGTGTGCGGGCTTCCTAAGAATTCCGACAGGTAAACATCCGCTTGATGCGACCGGTGTTCACCCTGAGCGTTACGCCGCTGTTCGCGATATGGCGGCAGAGCTTGGCGTACCGGTTACCGGTCTTTTGGGTGATGGCGCAAAGAAGCTTCTTTCGCTTCGTGAGAAGTGGTCGAAGATCATCGGTGAATTCACATTTGACGACATTGCTCGCGAACTTGAAAAGCCAGGTCGCGATCCGCGTGATCCGTTTAAGGTCTTTGCTTTCCGCGATGATATTTTTGAAGTGAAAGATCTTAAAGAGGGCATGATCTGCCCAGGGATCGTCACGAACGTAACTAACTTTGGTGCGTTCGTTGATATCGGTGTTCACCAAGATGGCCTGGTTCATATTTCGGAACTCTCTACGAAGTTCGTAGATGATCCGCGCAAGGTTGCAAACCCTGGCGATCAAGTGACAATCAGGGTCTTAGGTGTAGACATGGAAAAGACTCAGATCTCTTTGTCCATGATCTTAGAGGCCGACTCTCCTCGCGAACGTGCGCCTCGCGAACAACGTGTACCTCGTGCGGAAGCCGGGCGCGGCGGTGGTCGCGGTGCAAAGCGCGAAGCTCCGGCTGCACCCGCTCCAACTCCGACTCCGGGACCTCGTGTAGGTGGACCGCAGCCGCGTGCGGCGGGCGATCAGACAAGAGACGGTGCGCGCGATAGCGGATCACGTCCGACTCCGCGTGGCCCAGGTCCGATTCAGCCAGCTGGTTCTGGCGGTGGTGACTCTGGTGGTAGTGGACTTGGTCGTGAGAGGGGTGGGCGTGTTGCTCATATTGGCTCGAACACAAGTGGTCCTCGGCAGCAGGGTGGCGGACCTCGCGGTGGTCAGCCGTTCAACAATCCGTTCGCAGCTTTGTTGAATAACGATTCGAAGTCGAATCAAAAGCGGTAGAAAAGGGCGATTGTTATGAAGGCACTTTTGGCGGTCGCGGTTCTTCTGCTAAGCGCATGCGGAACCGGATCGCAGTTTAAGTGGGAAGAGTCTGGGGCTAGCAAAGCCATTCGTCGCCCGATTGAAGAAAATCTCGGTTTGTTCAAACTTTGCCTCGAGGATGAGCGCAAACGAAATCCCGATTTCGAAGGCGATCTCACGATGGATTGGCAGATCGATGACCAAGGGATAGCTAGCAAAGCCATGCGACGGCTAGGCTCTATAAGGGACGGTGATTTTGTTCGTTGTGTTGGCGAAAAGATTGAGGCGATAAAATTTTCTCCGGCCGAACCCGGTAAGACTTTATCTGTGACCTATCCCTTCCAGTTTCAGAGAAAATCCAATTGAAAACGATTCTTGTGGCGGTCGCGGTATTCTTGCTAAGCGCGTGTGGAACTGGACCGCTGATTAAATCGTCAGAAGAGTCTGACAAGGCTAAAGGCATTCGATTAGCAATTCGAGAAAATGTAAGGCTGATACAGGCTTGTTATGAGGCTGAGCTCAAACAAGATGCCGGATTTTCTGGTGAACTCACTATGGAATGGGACATCGACGACAAAGGTGTCGCCTCTAACGTTAATCGAAAGTCTGGCTCGATTATCAAAGAGTCTATGGTCCGCTGTGTCGCTAAGCAGATAGAAGGAATTGAGTTTTCTCCTTCAGAGCCAGGCAATGTCACAACCGTGAGTTATCCATTTAAATTCTTGCAGTAACCATCTGAAGTTCACTTTTTTAGCTCAAGCAATCGATCGACGATTTGCACAAAGCCTTTGCCGCCTTCTCTTTGAGCGACAAAGGCTGGTTTTGACTTAAGGCGGTCGGTAAACTTCGTGATGTTCGCAACTGCGAAGGAGCTTTGAAACGCGCCAAACATGGGTTCGTCGTTAGGCGAATCGCCGCAGAAAGCGATGCCGTTCTGGCCGGAATCGAACGCGAAACCAAGTTCGCGGCTGCAGTATTCTTTTGTCATCGAAAGCTTGTCGTAGCTGCCGAACCAGCCATTCACGTGTATGGAACTTACCTTGGCCACTGCGCCATGCTTTTCGAAAATGGAAACGATCTGATTGATGTCACTGTCAGGCAATGGGCCGACATCTTCGGCGAAATCGACGGCAAGATCCATCAGTCGAGAAAACTGATCGCTGGCGATGGCACAGCCACGCACATTGCGCAGCACTTCATATTTTATTAGCTCAAGTTTTTCGCGATTCGCCTTCATCGTGGCTTCGTTGAAAACAAAGTGCCGCTTCATTTTTCGGTCGTGGTAGCGAAAATAAAAACCACCATTTTCGCCGATGATGCCGTGGACCGGCCAAAATCGGGCGATCATTTCGCACCAACCGGCTGGACGTCCAGTGACAGGAACCACGCGAATTCCATTTTCGTGAAGGCGCCACAGGCTTTCGTAGGCGGCAGCGTGTAGCTGACCTTCGTCGGTGATGGTGTCGTCAATATCAGTGAAAACAGTGTGAACTTCGGAGTTGGTGAAGGATGCAAGCGGTTTCATCATCCCTCTATCGGACCAGGTCGTGCCGCGGCGTTCAAGATGCAATTCTGAAAATTCCCTTGCCCTGGCATGGTCGTTCGCTCCACTTTAGGTGAAGTGGATGCAGTTCATCGCAGCGCGCCACGTGGCGCTGCAGGCGATGAACTAATCTCATTCAAGTAAAACATCAGGCGAAGGCGAACGTGGCAGCGAAACCAAAAGCATCAGGCAAATCAGGCAGCGCGGAAAAATCGAGTGGTGCGGCAAGAGTCGCGACCGGATCGGGCGGGAAAACTTTGGTGGTCGTCGAGTCACCAACGAAAGCAAAGACCATCCGCAAATTCTTAGGAAAAGATTTTATCGTCGAAAGCTGCATGGGTCATATTCGCGACCTTCCTCAGTCTTCGAAAGACATCCCTGAAAAGTTTAAAAAGCAAAAGTGGGCGCAGTTAGGTGTCGATACCGATCACGAGTTTGAACCAATTTACTGTGTCCCAAAGAATAAGACGAAGGTCGTTAGTCTTCTAAAAGAAAAGCTGAAAGAAGTAGATCAGCTGTTACTGGCGACGGACGAAGACCGTGAGGGAGAAAGTATCAGCTGGCATTTGGTGGAAACACTTAAGCCACAGGTGCCTTATCGCCGCATGGTCTTTAACGAGATCACGAAAGACGCGATCATCGAAGCGTTAAGCGACACGCGTGAAATAAATGCGAACCTTGTGCGAGCCCAAGAAGCGCGGCGTATTTTAGATCGTTTGGTTGGTTACACGATTTCGCCACTGCTTTGGAAAAAAGTCGCTTACGGGTTGTCTGCCGGCCGAGTGCAATCGGTCGCGGTCCGTATGATCGTCGAGCGCGAACATGAACGCATTCGCTTCCACAAATCGAGTTATTGGGATCTTGAATCTGAAAACGAAAAAGACGGAATCAGGTTTAAGTCTCGCCTCGTAATTTATGACGGAAAAAGAATTGCCACTGGAAAAGATTTTGATTCGACGACCGGGTCGCTTTTAGAAGAACGAAAAAAAGACACCTCAGCGCTTGATGAGCCGCGCGCGAAAACTTTACTGCAAGAGCTGAAGACACTCCCGTGGAAAGTCGTAGAAGCGGAAGAGAAGCCAGTTTCAAGAAGACCACCCGCGCCATTTATCACTTCGACTTTGCAGCAGGAAGCCAACCGCAAACTTGGTCTTTCAGCTCGCGAAGCGATGCAGGTCGCTCAGTCGTTGTACGAACAGGGTTTTATCACCTACATGCGTACGGATTCGACTTTTCTTTCGACTCAAGCTTTGGACGCGGCAAGAAACCGGATCAACAAGCTTTACGGAAAAGATTATTTACCGGATGTGCCCCGTACTTATGAGGATAAAAAAGCTCGCGGAGCGCAAGAGGCGCACGAAGCGATTCGTCCAGCGGGAACGGAAATGGTCACACCTGAGGAAACTGGTCTTACTGGTTTGCCTATGAAACTTTATGACCTCATTTGGAAGCGCACAATCGCAAGCCAAATGGTCAATGCTCGTCAGCGTCAGTTGTCGGTGAAGTTTGAAGTCGGCAAAGGTACGTTTTCTACTAGCGGGATGACCATTGAATTCCCTGGCTTCTTACGCGCCTACGTTGAAGGAAGCGACGACGAAACAGCGGCGCTAGAAGAAAAAGAAGTTCGCTTGCCAGCAATGGCTAAAGGCGATGCGGTAAAGTGCGACACCATGCTCGCGCAAGATCACGAAACAAAACCGCCAGCGCGCTTCACGGAAGCAAGTCTTGTTCAGACGATGGAACGCGAAGGTATTGGACGTCCGTCGACTTACGCCTCGATCATCGGGACAATTATCGATCGCGGTTATGTGCGAAAGGCCGGTAACGCGCTGGTTCCGACATTTACGGCGATGGTTGTCGCTAAACTACTGGGACAACATTTGCCGGAATTTGTGGACCTTCGATTCACCAGTGGTATGGAAGATTCGTTGGATGAAATCGCTCATGGCGATCTCGATTCGATCGAATATTTGAAAACGATTTATTTCGGCAAGGGATCGAAGTCCGCAGGGCTTAAATCGCTTGTTGAGAAACAAGAAAAGGAAATAGATCCGGGTGAGGCGCGGTCTATTAGTCTAGAAGGCTTAAAGGGATTAAGTTTCCGCGTCGGTCGCTATGGAGCCTATGTTTGCCGCGAAACAAAGGAGGGTGAACAGTGCGCTTCGATTCCGGATGCGCAGGCACCTTCGGAAATCACCGCCGAGATTGTCAACAAGCTGATCGACCAAAAACTAAATGGTTCGGACGCTCTTGGTAAAGATCCCAAATCTGGAATGCCGATTTATGTATTGAGCGGTCGCTATGGACCTTATGTGCAGCTTGGTGAATCGGAAGGCGAAGATGCGAAACCTAAACGCGTTTCGCTTCCGGCAGGCATGGAGCCTGAGCAAGTGACGATGGAAAAAGCCCTACAGCTTTTGGAACTACCAAAGCTTTTGGGAAATCACCCAGGCACCGGCAAAGAAATCAAAGCGGGACTTGGTAGATTTGGCCCTTACATTGTTCACGACGGTGATTTTCGCTCGATTCCAAAAGGCGAGAGCCTGTTTGAAGTCGGCCTCGATCGTGCGTTGGAACTATTGCTCAAGCCAAAACAAGGTCGCGGTCGCGCGGCCGCTCTTCGCGAACTTGGTCCTTTGCCAGGACGAGAAGATAAGGTTCAGGTCTTCGCTGGCCGATACGGGCCCTATGTGAAGCTTGGCAAAGTGAATGCGTCACTTCCTGAAGGCATGAAGCCTGAGGACATTACACTTGAGCAAGCCCTCGATTTAATTCGAGCCCGCGGTGGTGATGACAGTCCCGCCGGCGCTGAAGCGCCCAAAACCCCAGGTAAAGCTGGGAAGTCCAAATCAGGCGGAGTTGCAAAAAAAGCAGCTAGTAGCACTGGGGTAAAAAAGACGGCAGCTAAGAAATCGGCTCCGGTAAAAAAAGCGGGGACTGGCGTTTCCGTGGCAGTTGTGACCGCGGCGCCAAAGGCCGCCGCGAAGACTATCGTTCGCAAGTCCACATAGGCGCGACGCCCCATCTTTCGATGACACTGCATCGAACGAGGGCGAGAGCTTCGAAGGAGCGAGGCTCGCCCGAGACGCAGGCCCTTGGCGGGGCCCTCCTGTGGAGGGTCGCCAAGCCGTAGCGACATCGTCCGATCTTTCGATGCCACTGCATCGAAAGCAGCGCAGGCCGGTGGCCGTAGCGACATCATCCGATCTTTCGATGCCACTGCATCGAAAGCAGCGCAGGCCGGTGGCCGTAGCGACATCATCCGATCTTTCGATGCCACTGCATCGAAAGCAGCGCAGGCCGGTGGCCGTAGCGACATCATCCGATCTTTCGATGCCACTGCATCGAAAGCAGCGCAGGCCGGTGGCCGTAGCGACATCAAAAGACGCGGGTTGAAAACAGCCCGTGTTCGAGCTAGTTTCCGCCTCGATGACGGACCGCAACGCTGGCGACGGCCAGGACAGTCAAAAGCCGAAATTCGATATTTTGCCCGCGAACCAAGGTTCTCGAGCAAGCGTCTGGACGCCTCCGCCGCCCGAGCGAGGTCAACTCGAGCTTCCGATAGGCCGAGAAGTTGCACGCGACAGAAATGCAGATCGCGGTGGACGAAGCTTTTACTTTTTTGATTTTGACGACAACGTCGCCTTCCTCGCGACACCCATCATACTTTTTGAAAATGAAACGAAAAGAGAGCTGAAAGTTTCAAGCGGCGAGTACGCGCAGATTCATCGCGCGCTTGGTAAACCCGGACCCTATCAGAATTATCACTTGATCAATGACGACCAAGTAGGATCGTTCCGATGTTTTCGCGACCGTGACATAACATTTCTGGATCGACTTTTGGGTCGTAAGCAAATGTTTGTTCAGGATTTGGCAGCAGCACTTGGTTTGCCAGATGTCGACTGGAAGGGGCCATCGTGGAGTTGCTTTTATCATGCAGCGTTGAATCGGCGGCCGATGAGTGTCATCACAGCTCGAGGTCATTCGCCAGAAACTATTCGCGAGGGCGTTAAGCTTTTTGTAGATCGTCAATATCTGCCCCACGAGCCCAATTACCTCAGTATTTTTCCGGTAACCAATCCGACCGTTCGGAAGCAGCTTGGTTGTGATGACGGCTCGACCTCAGTCGCGGCTTTGAAGCGAGCAGCTATTCGAGAATCGGTCGAGCGAGCAGTTGGGGTTTACGGAAAAAGTGACTTCCATCGCTTTGGAATGTCAGATGACGACCCGCATAATGTTGAGCTGATCACCGCGGAGATGAAGGATCTAAAGGCAAAGTATCCGTCGATGTCGTTTTTTGTGATCGAAACTCAAGCTGGACGTTTCGTGAAGTGGGAAGTTTACGCTGACCACACTGAGGCAACGGTTTGTTCAACGAATGCCGATTTCCAGTCTTTTGAGCAGCTGACGCTTCTGCCTCCATAGGTATAAAGTTATGGGACCTGGGTGCTTCGCGCGTTTTGCCTGGCCCCAATTCCTGCTTTGTCTTCTGAAAGGAAGCGTCATGACGTCTAGCTCTCGGATTCGATTTGTACTTTCCTCGTTAGCGGTTGCAGGTGTGGCCACTGGAATTGCGGTTTCTGTTTCAGGCGCGCAATCAGTTCCAAATTCAGTCGCTCAACTTTCCGAGATTTCTCGCCCGGGTGGAACTAAGTTAGTCTGCGAGAATGTCCGCCGAATTCAGGACAAATTTTTTGATCAGCACATCCTCTTTAAGAATCCAGACGCAGAAATCGAAAAACGTGTTGTGGATCAATTCGTAAAGCGATTGGACGCCGCGAAACTTTATTTGCGTCAGCCCGATGTGGACCTCGTGAAAAAACAAATGAAGGGGCTCTTTAAGGCTCTCGAGAACGACAACTGTTCGGCGATCTTTGAAGCGTACTCGCTATTAGAGAAACGCGTCCAAGAACGTGTCGACTTCGCGAAAACTACGCTCAACGCAAAGGACTTTAAGTTTGATTCCAAGACGACTCTGACTTTGGATCCTGACGCACGCAAGTATCCAGCGACCGTAGTGGAACAGAATGAATACCAAAAAAAATATCTACAGTTCCAACTTTCGAATCAGTTGGCGATAGGATTGAAGCAAGATGAAGCAGTTGCCCAGGTCATCCGGACTTATGAACGAGGGATGAAGCGCATAGTGGAGCAAGACAAAGAGCTCCGTCTTGCGGACTATCTCGAGTCGTTTGGACGTGGACTTGATCCGCATACCTCTTATTTCTCGAAAGACACATTAGAAGATTTTGAAGTTCAGATGTCGCTGTCGCTAGAGGGGATCGGCGCTTCGCTTTCTTCACAAGATGGTTTCACGGTCGTGGAACAGCTGCTTGACGGAGGAAGTGCGAAGGCGTCTGGGATCGTACAACCGCAAGACAAAATCGTCGCAGTTGGCCAGTTCAAACCAGATGGTGCGGAAGACCAAATGGAAAATGTTGTTGAAATGGATTTGCGTGAGGTCGTGCGGCGAATTCGCGGACCGAAGGGAACAAAAGTTCGCCTGCAACTTCTTCGTCAAAAAACGGACGGCTCGAAAGAACGTCTTTTAGTTACCCTCTCGCGAGACAAAATTAAGTTAGAAGAAGATGCGGCCCAGCTTTCAATGCAAACGCGTGAGGTTGATGGCAAATCGGTTCCTATTGCAGTTTTAAATCTTCCTTCTTTTTACTCGGACGGTCGTCGCGGCGGGCGCTCGGCTGCTTCTGATATGAAGAAGCTTCTGGTCGAAGCGCGCGAAAAAGGCGCGAAAGGTTTAGTCTTGGATGTGTCTACCAACGGCGGTGGGTCTCTCGACGACGCAGTCAAAATCGCGGGACTCTTTTTCAAACAAGGAAATGTCGTAAAACAATCCAGTCGCGATGCTGATGGACCGGCGCTCACGCTGGCTGATCGAGATAGCACAGTGGACTGGAGCGGACCACTAGTGGTTCTAACAAGTCGACTTTCCGCTTCGGCGAGTGAAATTGTCGCAGGAACACTGAAGGACTATAAACGCGCAGTGATCGTCGGCGCCGATCATACTTTCGGTAAAGGAAGCGTGCAGTCTGTTCAAGAGCTTCCGCCTGGATTAGGCGCAGTGAAAACTACTGTTGGCTGGTTCTTTACGCCCGGAGGATTTTCGACACAGTGGCGCGGGGTGGACTCGGACATTATATTTCCTAGCCCATTTTCTACCGATGAGATTGGCGAGAAGAGTTTGGATTACTCTCTGAAGCCCCAAAAGTTGGATGAGTTTCGTTCGAAGGAAGCGAAAGTTGCAACCGGGCCAGATGCTTGGGCCGAAGTTACTGATGGCGATTTGCAAAAACTGAAATCGCGATCGAATGTACGGATCGGGAAAAACCCGGAGTTTAAGAAGATCCAGGCGGAAATCAAAAAGGCGAAAGCGCGGGGAAAAGTCATCAAACTTGCCGAATCCTTAAAAGAGTCGAAGGAGCGCAAGGACGAAAATGATCAAAAGAAAAATTGGGGTAAAGACGAAAAAGTCGCCGAGTATCTTAAGCGAGCCGATCTCCAAGAAGCGCTCAACATTGCGGCAGAACTTTTTGCACTACAGAATCGCGTTCCGCTGAACAAAGTCATTATTCCTCCACCACCTCCGGCGACGAAGGTCGCGGCAGTGGCAGCGCCGAAGAAGGGCGAATCGGACCCGGCGTCGGCCACAAAGTCGGGCAACGAGCCCATGGGGACGATTAAACGCGATGAGGGTGCGGGGTCTGTTTCTCCTTAGCCAAAGGCTTTCACAATAAGTCATAGTTAAACGAGGTAACGGGCCCAACAGAAGGGGCCCGTCTTATTTTGACAATACCCTAGGTCTTCGTTAACCCATTTGGGTCTAAGATTCCGGTTTGGTTTGGAGGATTCATGAGTCCGACTCCGTCGACAAAAAGTCTCAGTAAAAAAGCGAAAATGAAGGGTGCTACCAAAGCTCCCGTAAAGGCGGCAGGCAAAGGTGCGGCCAAAAAGAGTGGTAAGACCGCCGCGGCAGGCAAAGATCGAGCCCTCGGGCTTTTGCCCAAACAAGTGGTTTTGCAAATGCTAGATATGATGGTTAAGTCGCGCGTTCTTGAAGAGCGGCTCATCAAAGTCTATAAAACGGGCGATGCGTTTTTCTGGATCGGCGGCCCAGGAGAAGAGGCCTTCGGTGTGCCGCTCGGCCTGTTGGTTGATAAGGGTCAAGGCGTTAGCCATGACTACCTTCACCTGCACTACCGCGGTACTCCGACTCTGATCGCGATGGGCATGACGATGATCGATTCTATTCGATTGATTATGAATCGCTCCACGGATCGCAGTACGGGAGGGCGAAACTTTGCCAATCACTATTGTTTCCCGGAATGGAACGTCGTCCCGGTTGGGTCCCCTATCGAAGTTCAATATGGAATGGCCGTAGGGACTGCTATGGCTCAGCGGCGGCGCAAAATGAAAAAAGAAGCTGCAGGAGTTTCAATTGTCACAGGCGGGGACGCAGGTTCTGCAGAAGGTGATTTTGCCTCTTGCCTAATCTGGTCGTCGCGACCAGGAAATGAATTGCCGATTTATATTACGGTCCAGAATAACAAGTGGGGAATCTCGACGAAGTTCGATGATCAACATGGCGAGAAGCAGGTCGCAGATCGTGGTAAGGCGTTCGGAATTCGTACGAACGTTGTGAATGGAAACGATCCCATTGAGTCGTATTTCGCGATCAGTCAGGATCTTGAGTATATCCGAAAGAACACTAAGCCAGTTCTTACGGAATTTATGGTGTCTCGACTTTATGGTCATTCATCGGCCTCAGGAGCAAACCGCGAAGCGGGCGAGTGCCCGATCGATCTGTTTGAAAAGCGCCTGGTTGATTCAAAATATATCGCACCCGGTTTCGTGAAAGAGATGTGGGCGAAATACGATCTTGAATCGCGTGAAGCAGCAGAAATCGTTCGCGGTGAGCCAGTTCCATTGAAAGAAAGTATTTGGGACCATGTTTATCTTGGAAGTGAAAACGCTGACTGGAGGAAGTTCTAATGGCAAACATGGCACAAGCTATTCGAATGGCTCTTCATTTCGGTGAGAAGAAACTTGGCGTAACTGATATTTTTGGCGAAGACGTCGGGGCACCTCTCGGCGGTGTATTCACGGCAACCCAGGGCTTAGAGACTGCTTGGAATTCGCCCCTTGATGAGCGCGGAATTATTTCCACAGCTATCGGTCTTGGTCTTGCGGGGGATCGCTGTGTCGCGGAGATTCAATTCTGCGATTACATTTTCAACACGATCGATTTACTAAAAATTGCGGGGAACACACTTTGGTGTTCAAACGGTCAGTACAATATACCGATTGTCGTGATGTCGCCAGTGGGTGCAGGTATTCGCGGATCTATCTATCATTCTCATTCGTTTGATGCATGGGCAACGCGCCTCCCGGGTTGGAAAGTAGTAATGCCGTCGACGCCGCTTGACGCCTATGGGCTGATGATTGCGGCGATCAAAGATCCAAACCCAGTCTTGTTCTTAAAGCCAAAATCTTTGATGCGAGTTCGGGGTGAAGAACTGATTCCAGGCGAGCCGTCAGATGAAAAGGAATTGAAGGCTATGATCGATGCGCCTATTGGTGATCGATCGAAGTGGAAGCCGCGTTGGCCGAAACTGGAAGAGTTTGAAATTCCCATCGGCAAGGGAAAGATCGTTCGTGAAGGGACTGATGTAACCATCGTTAGCTACGGTCGGACACTTCCATTGTGTGCGAAGGCTGCGGCTGACTATGCAGCTCGCGGTGTCTCGGTTGAAGTGATCGATCTTCGATCGCTTTACCCCTATGACTGGGGAATGATCCGAGACTCTGTACGAAAGACGGGCCGCGTACTATTCGTCAACGAAGATACGGAAGTAACTAATTTTGGCGAACACTTGTCTTATCGTGTGACTCAAGAGTTGTTTTACGAATTGTTGGCACGACCGCGCGTCTTGGCTGGAAAAAATCTTCCGGGCATAGGGCTTCATCCGAATTTGGAAGAGGCTTCGGTCCCGCACCTTGAAGATATCCATCATGAAATTGAATCAATCATTTCGGAAGTACCATAATGACTTCGAAGGCCAGCGCGTTGGAAAAGTTTGATCGCTATGAATACTACCGGCGGGCCGTGCAGTCGCCTGAAGTCGATGTTCGTTTTTTGCGCGATACCTTTCGGGAAATCACCAGCCGCGAGCCGGTAAGTCTTCGCGAAGATTTCTGTGGCACATTTGCCATTTCTTGCGAGTGGGCGAAACTTTCTCCGAAATTCCGGTCGTTTGGGGTCGACATCGACAACGAACCAATTCTTTACGGCCTGTCTCACAACTTGGTGAAGCTTCCGAAATCAGTTCGCGACCGTGTGAAAGTCCAGCAGGACAATGTTTTGAATCCAGGCTTACCCAAAGTCGATATTGTTTCGGCGATGAACTTCTCGCACTATGTTTTCAAAGATCGAAGCATGATGAAGTCCTACTTTCACAATGCGCACGCGACGTTGAATGTAGGCGGACTTTTTATCGTAGATTGTTTCGGCGGCCCGGCATGTCAAAAAGAAAGTCGTGAAGAGACTGATCACAAAGGTTTCACGTACATCTGGGAGCAGGTGTCTTATGATCCTTTAACGAACGAAGCATTGTTTCACATTCATTTTAAAGTGAAGGAAACCAGCGGGCGAATGCGACGCCACAACCATGCGTTTACCTATGACTGGCGAATGTGGTCGATTCCAGAGCTTCGCGAGATGATGATGGAAACCGGATTCCGCAAAACCCACGTTTACTGGGAAGGCACCACTCGCAATGGCGAGGGTGACGGCATCTTTAGTCGGGTGGAGAGCGGCGAAGAGTGCGAAGCCTGGGTCGCCTACGTGGTTGGCGAGAAGTAACCGAAAGGTACCGCCTACATTTTGGTAGCGCAGTTGCGCTACCAAAATGTAGGCGGTACCTGCGGGCTATCTTGATTCTAGAATGGCAAAAAATAGGCAGAGTGCCGCGATCCTCGGCAAGTATTTTGAGACGGCTGTAAGTCTGGGTGCTTCGTTGTACTTCGGTCGTGATTTGTACCAAAGTTCTAAACCGTAAATCGCTAACAATAGCACTCCGGCAAGGGTCCATATTCGCGGAGTTTTAACCCAGCCAGGTGCCTGACTTACGTATTCGTATAGAAGGTAAGTTCCACAGTAGAGGCCAAATGTAAGCAAAAATTGAGTTCCATTCTTAAGAACGAGAGAAAATCGATTCATATTATTTGTCGGCTTAACTTCTCAAAGTTTCAGACTCAATGGATGGTTTATTGACCTAGAATAGTTACTTACTTCCTGCGGCTTTTAGCTCGGCCATCGTGAAAAGTGCGTGAAGCTTGATGCCAGCGGCCGTTATTTTGTCGGACTTTCCCTCACTTCTATCGATAACACCGACGACGTCCGTGATGATTGCGCCATCAGCCCGAAGGTCGCCAGCGCTAATCACAACCTGGCCGCCGGTGGTGATGACATCTTCAATCAGAGTAATCTTTTTGCCCTTGATATCTGGTCCCTCGGCAAACCGACAAGTCCCGTAGTCTTTGGGCTGTTTTCGAACGAATACCACTTCGTGGCCAGACTCCATGGCGATCGCCGTGGCAATGGGAATTCCGCCCATCTCAAGCGCGCCAAGAAGTTCGGTGTCTTTCGGGAGCATTGGGGCCAATAGCTTTGCGATTTCCCTAATCTGGCGCGGATTCTGATTTTTCAGACCGTCTTGAAGGTGCGCTTTTGAACTGGTCAGAGTCGATCGATCGAACTGACCAGACTTCAGGGGCGCCCGAGTCCTAGGCCGCGAATCCCCACAAGGGTGGGGATGTCACCTTAATGCCTTAATTATTTTGAGAGAGCTTCCGGCGCGCTTTCTTTGCTGGCTCTAGAGCGTGTGGCTTCACCTGTGGTGGTTCTTGGATGGCTTCGATTTCCGCAATCAGAGGGCCTAACTCTGAGTCATAGCTTTTCCTAAATGCTAAGCTATGTTCCTCAAACTTTTTTAAATTCTGATTGCTCAGACTGACCCACTGGACGCCATTTTCAATCAAGTAAAGTTTAGAAAGTTTGGCTTGTTCAATCGAAAAGGAACGCTCGGCTTCCGCGAGTGCTGCGACCTCTTTTTCAAAGATCTCACGCAAGTCAGATGGAAGTGCATTTAAATAGGAAGAGTTCGCCAGAAGTGTTGTGAGATAAAAAAGGTGATTGGTCTCGGAAACAAACTTTATGTTTTTAATATGGCCCGGATAATCCTGGGTCAGCACATAAAGGCGATTGAGTTCCGAGTCTTCAATGTCGATTTGCCCGTTTTCATGAAGCGAAATCGAGTTGGCGCGAGTGAACGGTCCGCCGGAAATAAACTCAACGCCCAAGCTTTTATAATATTTTTGAACCGGATCTGGGCCGGAAATGATTGATTTTTTTCCCTTTAGGTCAGCGAGAGAATTCACCGCAGTGGCGCCGTACATCACTCGGAAACCGCCGCTGTAAGTAAAGCCCATGATGCGCAAAACACCGTCCGAGCCAGCCTCGACCGCGTCGATTAGCTGCTCTCCGACCGAACCATTGATAACCGCTCGAACCCGTTCATGGCTATTCAGCAGGAACGGCATATTTAGGACATCCATCTTAGTGCTGAATCTGCGCAGCTCGCCGGCATCAACCTGAGCAAGAGTTGCGGTGCCGCTAAGTACTTCATCGATCGCCGACTGATGGCGTCGGACCTTATCGTTTCCGTAGGCTACGACTTCGATCTTTATTCTTCCTTGGGAGAGGCGTTCGATATTCGAGGCAGCCTTCTGAGTCATTTCAATGACTGGCCGATTGGTCGGGTTGTGAGCGGCTACCCATCGCATGTTGTAAGTCTTTTCGGAGCTGAGATGCAAAAACGCAAATAGCGAAAAAATCAGAACAATTGGCAAACCAATTACTAGTTTTTTATTTTTCATTAATCATCTCCCCCGAGGATTGTTTAAGAATGAACCATGTGCCTGAAAATTGCAACCTTGGCGGGACGGGGCCTCAAATCGAGACGTGCTAAAAGTTGAGTGACTCTCGGTAAGTAAGCCGAAAGCCCAGCAGAGCACCTTTTGTCGCTTTATTTAACGTATCGAATAGTCGACCCGGATCACCTTGATAGGTTTGATAGTAGACCGACGTTTCAATCGTCGAACTGGGTCGATAAACGAGGCGAAGGTGCGTAAAGAGATCGATCCGTTCAATCGTTCGGATAATGTTCCCCTCGAGGCTCCAGTTTTGAAGGTTATAAACGACTGGAGCTAACAATAATGTGTCCTGTCTTCCCGACGTTGTCTGAGGGTCGCGCCAGATCGTAACCTGCGGAGAAAATTTGAAATCTGAGTTCGAAATTTCCACGGCGGCCGCGACATGTTGAGCGCCCCGCGTTGAATTGTTCGCCTCGAGTCGGTAGTTTTCATACTTCGCCATTGCGCCGACATCCGTCGAACCCTGGTCTCTTAAATTTGTGCGATTGCGTCCCACCAGATGCAGTTCCAATTTGTCCTGCACATATCGTATGGCAAGTCCGTTCTGCTTTTCGTCGATGCGATCGACATTAGATGCGCCGTTCGGGATTGTTCCGTCGATGGTTGGAAACTTGGTTGGCGCAGATTGCAATATTCGAACATATTCGATGTTGAATTGTCCAAGCTTGAGCGTGGCTTGAACAGCATCTGGGTGGGCGAGTTGATCTGGGAAGGGGTCAACGAAAATTCGGTTGTATCGCCTTCCGGAAAAGTAATCTAACGAAGGGTTCGTGCGCGATGGGCTCCAGCGAATGGCTTGGCGACCGACCCGGATGTTAAAGTCGGAAGAATTCCAACTGATCCAAGCCTCATTCGCGTCGGACTCCTCCGAGGGGGTTCTAGATCCACTGAAATCTAAGTCTGAGAATAGATCGAGGCGGCTTTGAAGCGTGTTTTCAGCTATTGGAAAATCCAACTCAAGAAGACCTTTAAGCAGAGCTCTGTTAGTCAGAGTCTGATTTTCGACATGGTCCAAAACTGGGCGGAGTCGCTGAATTGTATCGAGACGAGGTTCAAGCGTGAGAGTTGTCTTCGCGTAGGTCAACGAAGGGCTGAGAAGATCAAATATTGAGCAGCAGAAAAGAAACTTAAAAAATAGTTCGTGGCAAAGCTTCAGTGACATTATCATTCTAAGAGGAAGGGGTAGGATCAGGAGTCTTTCGTGTCAAGAGCCGTGCCTGTTGTCGCGAAAAGGGACGAATGGCTAAATTGCTTGAGGGAGATAGAATGGCGACGCTGTTGAAAAAGTTTGGCTGGAAAAGCTTCTTTAGTTGTCTCGTGTTAGGCGCAGTAGGCGCAACCTGTTTGGCGTCGCAAGCGGCAGTGAAGAGCGGTGTGTGCGATGGTTGCAATGTGATATTTATCGGGCTCGATGCTTTGCAAGCGAAGCGTTTGGGCGTGCGAGGCTACAGGTCTGAGACCGCAGATGGTCGCGTTAGCATAACCCCAAATCTCGATCGGTTTGCAAAGCGATCCGTTGATTTTTCTCAGGCAATATCGCCCGCCTCTTGGACGGTGCCGACATATTTGTCCGTTTTCAGTTCCACTTTTCCGTCACAGCACGGACTTACCAATCGATTCAAAACATTTTCGAAAGAGAAGAAAGAGTTAAATAATTTCACCAATCGGACACCTGAAATATTGGTGGCGGCCCAGATCTACAAAGCGTTGGGTTATCGAACCGCCGGATTTACGGGAGATGCTGGGGTAAGCGCCGTTTTGGGATATGGTAAGGGATTTGATGAGTATTTTGACAAAGAAAGGTTCGGCGGGCTGGCGACGAGCATTTCTGAATACAAAAAATGGAATTTGAATTCGCCGGCTGAAAAATTCTTTCTTTTTCTGCATGGCTACGACTCGCACTCGCAATTTCAAAGCCAAGGGCCGGGGCTTTTCCCATTGAACAATTTAGATAAAGAGTACCGAGAAAAGCTCTCAAGCAAAGCTCAGGAAGAGTTGCGGGAGAGGGCGCTTAAGGGAGAGGCCATTCGTCCTTCTGATACCGATGTTGTTGCTTGGAATCGTTGGTATGACAATCGGGTTGCTCAGGCGGATCGCGAGTTCGGTAAATTGATTGAGGATCTTGAGGGGCGCGGACTATTGAAGAACTCTGTAGTGGTCGTTTTCGCGGATCACGGAACCGAGTTTTTTGAGCACGATGGCATCGATCACGGTCACACTTTGTATGATGAATTGGTTCATGTTCCGTTGTTGATTTTTTCTCCCCAGTTGAAAGCGGGGAGAGTTGTTAAAGAACAAGTCTCGACAATTGATATTCTGCCAACAGTGCTCGACATAACGGGTGCTCATCCGCCAAAAGAGCTTTCGAATTTGCTTTCTTCGCAGATGAAGGGGCGAAGTTTGGCGTCGGCTGTGCGCGGGAAGTCAATTGAGAGTAAAACTGTCTACATGGAAACAGATTTGAGAAATTTTGTTCATCTTCGGGGCATTCGTTCAGCAAGCGGCTGGAAGTACACAATGAATCTCAACTCTGGCACTGAAGAGCTCTATAATCTCAATCAAGATCCAAAGGAACGTACGAATTTATCCAAAGATAACAAGGCAAAGTTCCAGTTAGGTTTACTGCGTGGCGAGCTTTTGAAACACATAAAGGAAAATTTGGGCGGCACTATCGCACCAATGTCTGACGCGTGTCTTCCGGTTTACCAGGGGCAGTGTGAATGATTATTTTGAAAATCCGTCTAACCTTTTTAGTTTTGGCTCTATGTTTGTTGGCGACTGTTTCTTGTGTGCAGACTCAACGACCGAGTTCTCTAACTCGGCCCCTGAAAAGCGAAAACTATTGTGTTGGTTGCAATGTAATTTTGGTGAGCGCTGATAGTGTTCGTGCAGATCGCTTGTCGATCTATGGATATCCGCGTCCCACGACGCCTGCGATCACCGAATTTTCTAAACAGTCGGTCGCATTTAAGAATTTTTTCGTTGCGGGAACTTTAACGCCTACATCAGAGGCTTCAGTTCACACCGGTCGATATCCGGTATCGAACGGGATGGTTGGCTTCCAATCTAAAATCTCGACTGACTCATTGACTCTCGCGGAAGTGTTCAAAAAAAACGGTTACAGCACATCGGCCTTTTCAAGTTCGCCCGAGTTTTTTTCTCGTCCCAATATGCGAGAGACCTTCAGCCGGGGTTACGATAAATACGCTATGCAGTGGCGCCTCACAAAAAAATCTAGAAATCTGCGGCTCAATGAGTTTGCAGAATGGGCCGCGAAGCAAAAGAAAGCTGAAAAGCCTTTCTTTAGTTGGATTGCGCTAGGCACTGCTCACTGGCCAATCGGAACTCATGCCCCAAGGAAATTCAACGATCCAAATTACAGCGGGATCTTTAAGAATATTGATCGAATTGAAAGCTCGGCTCTGCAACACGCTGTGTTTCAGTTGATATATGATGGGTTTCTTTACAACCGGCAAGGTCGTGATGTTTTTATCGGAAGATTCGATGGAACAGCAGGTGACTCCGAGCAAAACGTGATTGAGAAACAGTCGGTTTGGCCATTTGATATTCCCTCGAAAGTCAAACGAGTAAAACTGAATCCAGCGGACATCCGCCATATTTCTGATCTTTACGATAATAGCATTTTCGCGATGGATCAGGAGTTTTCAACGCTGCTGAAGATCGTGCGTGAATTGGATCTCGAAAAAAACACCGTCATTATTTTCCAGTCTGAGCATGGCGAGGAGATGTTAGAGCAGGGCGAATATGCACACGATAATCTGTGGGACACGACGATTCATGCCCCATTGATCATTCATAGTCCCACCTTTAGTAAGCACGCAGGGACCTGGGTGGAGGGGCTCGCCTCTGGCGTCGATCTCGCCCCTACGATATACAGGCATTTGGGATTTAATCTTGGAAACGAGATTCGTTTTGATGGCGTTGAGCTTCTGGAAAAAGGGAGTCACGGCAAATTCAAAAGTGAACGAACAGAGGTGTTTCTTACACAAGTACCAATATGGGAAACGTTATGGTCCATTCGCGGCGATGAATGGTTGCTGGACGGCCTGCGAAAAGCGAATGCTTCAATGAATTTTCGCAATTACGGTGTTCGCACTGCAACTCATAAGTTGATTCATCGAAAGACGAGATTCATAAAAGCTATTCATTCAATGAGGAACTATTTTACGGGCGAAAATCAAATAGAGGATGAGTACGAGTTTTTTGATCTTCGCAAAGATCCCGAAGAAAAATTCAATCTTATGCGCGCGCCGCTTTCGGCTGAGAATAAGGTCGAGCTTGAAGCTCTAAAGACAAAGCTGAAAGAGTTTGATGAACGCATGCTCCGCCTGTCTCGCCTGAAGGATGGAACTAAGGATTTTCAGGAGTATTTCTAGGTCGGGCGCTGAGGCGCCGCCTAAGAAATGCGACGCATTTCTTAGGCGGTACCTATCTATTTCATACCGGCGGCCTTCAGCTCTGCCATAGTAAACAGAGCGTGAAGCTTGATGCCAGCGGCCGTTATTTTGTCGGACTTTCCCTCACTTCTATCGATAACACCGACGACGTCCGTGATGATTGCGCCATCAGCCCGAAGGTCGCCAGCGCTAATCACAACCTGGCCGCCGGTGGTGATGACATCTTCAATCAGAGTAATCTTTTTGCCCTTGATATCTGGTCCCTCGGCAAACCGACAAGTCCCGTAGTCTTTGGGCTGTTTTCGAACAAATACCACTTCGTGGCCCGATTCCATGGCGATCGCCGTGGCAATGGGAATTCCACCCATCTCAAGCGCGCCAAGAAGTTCGGTGTCTTTCGGGAGCATCGGGGCCAATAGCTTTGCGATTTCCCTAAGAACCGTGGGACGGCTTTCGAATTGGTACTTGTCGAAGTACTCGTTCGAGGTTTGACCGCTGCGAAGTTTAAACGTTCCGGTGCGGTGCGAAAGTTTAAAGACAGTTTTTGCGAGTTCATGTTTTGTCATTACCGGCTCCCTTTTGACCCTAAGTAGGTGGCACACACGATGCTTACTACTTGGTTCATCTGTGAGGGGCAACAGAAGCGAAGGGAAGCAGGGGCGAAATGGGGCCGAAATCGCAGCAAGAAAATGATCTTCGGGGGCCTTCTGGCGCGGATTCTGATTTTTCAGACCCTCTTGAAGGTGCACTTTTGAACTCGTCAGAGTCGATCGATCGATCTAGCCAGACGGCAGGGTCGCCCGAATCCTGGGCTGCGAAGCCGATCGCGCAAAAAGACAGATTAGATTTCGATGCGTTGAGAATTTTTGTCGTCCTTGCGTTGCTGACAGCGGCAATGGCGGTGGTGATGAAGTTCCTTTTTTAGTGGCAAAGGTGCCTCCAGCATTTTTGATACGCGCCGCGTTTCAAAAATGTAGGAGGTACCTTTTGATTACTTTGTTGAAACGAACGCGCCTTCGCAGCCCAGAAACTGGCCTCTTACCGAATTTAAGGCGGAACGAAGACTCATCGGTCTCGCAGGTACAACTTGTGGTATATGCCCAGTCTCTCGCATCCAATTCGCGAAAGACTCGAGGACGAAGGAGTTAGTTTCCCGAATCTGTGTTTGGCCAATACCTGGATGGTATTGGTTATCATTGATACCGATGTAAAGCTGACCAGTAGTCTTGTTGCCCTCTTTGATCGACAATAGGCCAACCATTGCCAAAGCATCATGGATCGGCATTGATTCAGTACCGGATTTATTCGTAAGGACGTCCGGACTCAGCTGATAAATCAAAGTGGGTGTAGTTCTGGCATTCCAGTATTCGAACGTCTCGAGCTTTGCTGCATCTTTTGGCGTTAGCGCAACTGACAGTCCATGGCGTTCTCGCAAGTAACGCGCGAGTCCCTGTCCACCCGAGTAGCCATTTGATTTCAACACCGCGTGGATCGTCTCCTTTGAGGTGGCTAATACCGAGGTGTCATATACCCAGCTCAGCGCGTGCAGCCATCTGATTCTCACGGTTGAGTCTTTAATAATCATATCTTTGAAAATCGAATCGACGTCTTCAATGGTAAGATGCTTTCTTGCCATCAATTCGACTAGTGCCCCCGTGCGAACTTGATAACGGAACGAGCTAGAGAATTCAGTTGCTCTTGCGAGATCGTACCGCTGCCGGCCATCCATCACGGGGTGCCTACGGACGAAATTAGCGTCAGCGGTAAATGCAGCTCGCACAATCGAGTCAATTTTTTGATTACCGAAGAGGTGTCTTAAATGTCGTATAAAATCGGCATTCTCACGAGTTGTTCTGAAATCACCGACTGCAGCGGCTAGTAGCTTAACGTCGACCTTCTCGATTCCTTGTTTTTTCGCCTCTTGCTTCGCTATTTCTAGCAAGTTCTGATTCACCGTCACTTGTTCATAGGGGCCTAGATACATTTGACCCTCCGAACCTGCGGCAAGGAAGAGGTTTCCGATCGCACGATGCGCATGATCGGCGTTTGGCAATCGGCTGCGAATTCCCATGATAAGCCGGTGCTCTTTCGTCGCGCTTTCAATTTTGGCACTTGCTTCGGCAGCAGAGAGTACTGCGCCAGCATGATAGCTCATCGGACTTAAGCCCTCAAGAGCTCGCAGAACTGTGAGCTCTAGCAGTTCGGGGTTTGATCGAAGGATTTGATACGGTTCGTAGCCAGGAATTCCTTTGGCGAATACTTCTGAACGAATCCATCGACTGCCCAACAAAAGTTGGCGAAAAAATTTAAGATCCCGTGTTGTCCAATATTTTAGTACTAACATACTAGTCGGAAGCATGTCTGGATCGGCCGATATTCGAGCGACAACAGACTTCCAAATTCCGGGTTGAGCGGCCTCGATGAGCGCAAAGTATCGGCGAAGATAAACGCCGCGTTCCGAGTAGCCGTCGATCAGCCCGTGCGAAAGATTCTTCGTGAAATATTCGACCGTACTCGGATGGTTTAATATAGCCATTGCCTGGCTGCGAAGCTCGTTTTTCATTGCAGAAAGCTTTGGGTCTCGCTCCAATCGCTCCAATAGGTGCACCAAGTTGCCGATTACCTCGGGTGAAAGCGTCGTTTGGCGTCGTCCATTGTCCCCACTTGCGTATTGATCATCACTTACGTGATCCCAATAGTTGTGGGGTGATGCTGTGAGTTCAATCATCACCGGGCCTATTTTTTCTATCAAAGCTTTCAATGCTTCGGGGTTGTTCGAGTAAAGCAAACGCGATAGCCAAGTGATCTGGAAATGTTTGAGTTCGTTAATATCGCTAGTTGAGTTGTCGACATAACTCTGTCCAAACGACTGACCTTCACGCCGGTATTGAAGGCTTCGTGGAAGAGATTGCTGCTGTTTTACATCAAACGCGCGGTCCACAATTCGTTCTTGTGCACCAAGCTGATATATCAAGTTTGCATTTTGAGTGCGCTCAGCTATCCGAGCCTGTAATGACACGGTATCAATGTTCGCCCAGGTGTAAGTTGATTGCGTCCGCAAAAGTCCTGCATAGTTTTGCAGATCGCCGGATTGCGCATTCACATCTTGCGAGATCGAGGCGCCGGAAACGAAGACCGCTAACCCTGTCAAAAACTTAAGCGCCTTCATTTCTTTCGTCTCCGGGAAAAAGTGTCTTCAAGAGTCATTTCGCTTTTTGGCAATCAGACTTTTGTGATGGCTGGGGATGCAATGTTTAGACAGACTCTCGACAGTCCTCAGGACAAATTGGCTATCTGACGGTGGGGCACGGGCAAAGTACACACATGCTAAATTGCCGAGATTAGGCACTTTGGAGGGCCTAAGTGGCGTTTTTGCGCCATTGCTTGAACTAAGGTAGGCAGGACTCGTTCAGCCAATTCGCAAATGCGGGTGTCGAATTTGTAATCGAGAACTCGATAATCGCCGGAGTTTCATAGCTGTGGTTGCTTTGAATGTGTTCGATGAGGGCAGCAGAGGTCTGTTCGATAGACTTAAAAATCACCGCGATTTCATTCGCTGACTCGATCGAGTTTTTCCAGCGATACACAGACAAATGCGCAGGGAAAATATTGGCGCAAGCAGCGAGGCGTTTTTCAACCGCAGAACGCGCGACTGTTTCGGCCATCTCCGCATCCGGGAAAACTGCGTATATGACGCGGCCCTTAACCAAATTGTAGGCGGTACCTTTTGTCATTTTTTGGATTCGGAGTCTTTGAAGACGCGGCTGCCGACAGATTTTTTCTGGCCCTGATATTTTCCGCGATAGGGGTTGAGTGCTTCTTGATCCATTTTGCAGAAGACCAGTTGGCAAATACGGCGGCCGGCTTTAAGCGTGATCGGTAGCGAATTTGCGTTGTACAACTCAAGTGTTATATTGCCTTCAAACCCCGGATCTACCCAGCCCGCGTTTTGAATAAAGAGCCCCAACCGGCCGATCGAGCTTCGGCCCTCAACGAACGCGGTGAGATCGTTTGGCAGCTTGATCCATTCCATTGTTGTCGCAAGGAGAAACGTGTGGGGAGGAATAGTGATCGTATCGCCTTCGAACTCGCGATATTTGATCTCAGAGTCCATGTCGATCGCCGTCATGTTGAAGCTTTCAACCATGAGAAAGTGGGTCCCGAGTCTGCAATCAACCGACGCCGGTTGAATGCTTTCTTGGGTGAGCGGTTCGACGACCAAGTCGCCGGCTTTAATCATCGTGGTCAGAGTTTTATCTGAAAGTATCATAGGGGAGCGAGACTAGGGTGCTGGTTCTAAAGACGCAAGCGGCGACGCAAGCCGAGAGACAAGCTATCTGCGTCGCTGCGGCCTCCGGCCTGCGTCTCGGGCGAGCCTCGCTCCTTCGAAGCTCTCGCCCTCGTTCGATGCAGCGGCATCGAAAGATCTGAAATATGCGGCCCCGATAAAAAAAGCCCCGGGAAGAACCGAGGGCTTTATAAAAGTGAGCTATTGCCGTTCGAGGTTTTATCCCCTGTCACCTAAGTGAGGGTTTCGGCTGCGAGACCTCGGAAGCGGGTCCCCTCGTACTCGAGGGTTCGAGCCCGGATGGCTCGAACCGCTTCCGCGAACACACGACGTGTGTGTCTCGCAGGCTAATCCCGAATGTTATCCTTTTTGTTCTGCTGCGCGCTTTTCGAGGTACTTCTTGTGAAGTTCGTCTTGGAGGTTGCGTGGTACTGGAGAGTACTTTGCAAATTCCATCGTGAATTCACCTTTACCTTGAGTCGCAGAACGCAGATCCGTTGAGTAGCCGAACATTTCTGTCAGCGGAACTTCCGCTGTGACAGTCACGCTGCCTTCCAAAGTTTGTGTACCTTGGATGACGCCGCGACGTTGGTTGATTCCGCCCATGACCGAACCTTGGTACTCTTCAGGAGCAACAGTTTCGAGTTTCATGATTGGTTCAAGCGCTACTGGGCCAGCGGCCATGTAGACTTCGCGAAGTGCTGCCATCGAAGCGATTTTGAACGCGAGGTAAGACGAATCGACATCGTGGTAAGCGCCGTCTTTCAACGTTACTTTCATGCCGACGATTGGGAAGCCAATCAATGGCCCTTTGACCATTTGCTCTTGGAAACCTTCGTCAACCGCAGGGATGAACTCCTTAGGAATACGTCCACCGACAACGTCATCTTCGAATTCGTACGCTTTTGGATCTTTGCCTTCTTCAACTTGAAGCGGCTCGATCGTACCAGAAATTTTAGCGTATTGACCCGATCCACCCGTTTGCTTCTTGTGAGTGTAATCGAAGTCAGTGACGCGAGAAATTGTCTCGCGGTACGCAACTTGTGGTTTACCAGCGATAACTTCGCAGTTGAATTCGCGCTTCATACGTTCGATGTAGATCTCCAAATGGAGTTCTCCCATCCCAGCGATGATCGTCTCGTTTGATTCTTCGTCACGCGAAACGCGGAACGTTGGATCTTCTTTGCGGAACTTCTGAAGAGCCTTCGAGAAGTTTGAAGCCGCGTCTTTCGACTTTGGCGCAACCGCAAGCGAGATAACCGCTTCTGGGATAAACATCGAAGACATAGCAACGTTGATCGAACCATCCGTGAACGTGTCGCCCGAAGCGCAATCAACACCGAACAATGCAACGATGTCGCCAGCCGACGCTTCGTCGATGTCGGCCATTTCGCTCGAGTGCATTCGAACCATGCGAGGGATTTTCACCTTCTTTTGGTTCGACGTGTTGATAATGAAGTCGCCCTTTTTCATCGTACCTTGATAAATACGCATGTAAGTCAGCTGACCATAGCGACCATCATCAAGTTTGAACGCGTACGCAACCAGCGGTTTTGCTGGATCTGTGATCATGGTGACTTTTTCTTCGCCCTTGTCGAGATCAAGGCCGGTGTTTTCTTTTTCAGTTGGGTTCGGGAGATAGTCCGAAATACCGTCGAGAAGCTTTTGGACTCCACGGTTTTTGTAAGCCGAACCACAGAACACAGGAACGAACTTCAAAGCAATCGTCGCTTTTCGAATCGCCGCTTTGACCTCGTCGTTCGACGGTTCTTCTTCCATCAAGAATTTTTCTGCGATGCTTTCGTCGACGTCTGCGAGCTTCGCGACGAGTTCTTGGCGATATTCTTTCGCTTGTTCTATCATGTCGGCGGGGATGTCTTTTTCGATAACTTTTTCGCCGTTGTCGCCTTCGTTGTAGAACGCGCGCATTGAGACGAGATCGACCACTCCTGCAAGCGTATCTTCAATACCGATTGGCAATTGAGTCATGACGGCATTCAAGCGAAGCTTTTCGCGAAGACCTTCCATGACACGGAAGGGGTTGGCACCAGAGCGATCGAGTTTGTTGACGAAGGCCAAGCGTGGAACGCTGTAGCGTTTCATCTGGCGATCGACAGTGATCGACTGCGATTGAACTCCAGCGACTCCGCACAGAACCAAAATCGCGCCGTCAAGAACGCGAAGCGATCGTTCAACTTCAACGGTGAAGTCGACGTGCCCGGGGGTGTCGATGAGGTTGAACGAAATGTCTTTCCATTCACCGAAGGTTGCCGCCGACTGGATTGTGATCCCTTTTTCTCGCTCGAGATCCATCGAGTCCATCGTCGCGCCGACACCGTCTTTGCCGCGAACTTCGTGAATCGCGTGAATGCGACCTGTGTAGAACAAAATTCGTTCTGACAAAGTTGTTTTACCCGAATCGATGTGTGCCGAAATACCGAAATTTCGGACCTTATCTAGAACTAATTTGTTCGCCATATCGCTCCATCTAACGGCCTAAAAGTTGGCCAAATAAACGCCTTGAAAATCTTGTGAATGAACGGTGTAGCATGGAGATTTTAACGCGTCTAGGGATGGCTTGAAGGTCCTGACAACTCTATAATTTGGTGGTGAATTCAAATGGCGATGGCTTTTTAGAGTGCCGTCGCCAAAATTGCTTCTTTTTAGGCAACAGGCGGTTTTTTTGGGCGACGCGCTAGCAACTGGAATGACTTTCACTGAGCGATTGCGGAATGAGGTATTTGGTTTCCGCGAATGGAGAGGCGAGCAGTCTGCGGTCCTACAGTCCTTGATAAATGGGAAAAGCGTATTGACCGTCATGCCGACTGGAATGGGCAAAAGTCTTTGCTACCAGATTCCAGCCGTTGCCGAGGCCTCGGCCGGCGTACTGGGTTATGGATTTGTTTTGGTCGTCTCGCCCCTCATAGCGTTGATGAAAGATCAAGTCGACTCATCGCGTCGAAAGGGGTTGCGAGCAGCGGCGATTCATTCGGCGATGTCACGGGAAGAACGAGAGCGAGTCTTAAACAAGCTTCGATCGGGCAAAGTGGCGAAAGACCACATTCAAATTTTGTATGCGACCCCGGAACGTTTTCGTCAGGAAGTTTTTTGGGAGGCGATTTCAGAAGCGAAGCAAAATGGTCTGCCGGTAAAGCTTCTCGCGATCGATGAAGCGCACTGCATTTCGACCTGGGGACATGACTTTCGGTTGGACTATTCTCGTCTTGGCGATCGCCGCGCGCGCCTGGGAAACCCGCTGACGTTGGCGCTGACGGCAACAGCCACAAAAGAAACTCAGACAGACATTCTTCGTGAGCTCGGGATGCAGGATGCCGACACCCATGTGTCCAGTGTGTGGCGACCAAATTTGGCCATCGAAGTTATCGAGACAGGGGGCCTTGATGAAAAGATCCGAGCCTTTGTTCTAAGTCGGCATCTGAACCCCGGTTCGACCATTGTGTACTTTGCTTTGATTCAAACATTGAAGAAGTTCAGCGAAGAAATCAGTCGCCTAGGGTTTGACCATTCTGTGTACCATTCGCAAGTCGGTGATAAAAACAGACGACTCGAGCAAGAAAACTTTCTCGGCGGCGCAACTGATTTGATGTTAGCGACGCCGGCGTTTGGTCTCGGCATCGACAAACCAGATGTTCGGCTGTTGGTGCATGCCGAGATTCCAGGTTCGATGGAAGCTTACTACCAAGAAATCGGTCGAGCCGGTCGCGACGGTAAGCGCTCTGCCTGTGTTGCGCTTTATGATCGGGACGATGTCTCTATTCAGTCGGACTTTGTAAAATGGTCGACGCCGGATCCGGGATTCATTCAAAGCGTGCACAATTTGATTTCGCGAAACGAATTGCGTGCGCGGCAAGAAGGCTTTGACTATTTGCGAAGCCAGATGAATTTCTACAATCGACGCGATTTCCGTGTGGAAACATCAGTCGCGCTATTAGAGCGCTGGGGGGCCCTGGAAGGCCGCGAACCGCGAGAATGGAAAGCTGTCGGCGATGTACCTACCGAGTATTTAGATCCGGATCGGTACCGAAAAAGTCTTCTTCACCGGCAAGAAAAACTCTCTCGCCTTGTTAGTTTTTTCGAAATGGGACCTGAAGAATTGGCCAGCCAAAAAGGTTGTCGATTGGCGGAAGTCGCTAAAGGCTTTGGCGAGAATTTAATAGACCGCCGCTGTGGAATTTGCGATTCCTGCCGTTAGCTGTCGCCGAGCGCGATCGGGCTTTTAAGCTTTTCAACCTTTTGAATCAGATTCTTTTCTAAGGCTTGAAATTGGCTTGCAAACATTGCTCCTAAAAATTTCCCAACGAAATTTCGGGGATGAACGAAACTCATTATTCCGAATTCATTTTTATCAATTTCAGTTGAATGGACCATTGCGTGAGCGACCATGTTGACAGTCGCGTTTGGTAAAAAACCGATTTCTAAAAGTGCGCGGTCTAGCAGAGAAGCAGTGTTCGAAGGAGCCTCTCCTGTTAAGGCGACTTCTGAGAGGCCAAAGCTGAACTGTCGTTTTGCGGCATCTGATTGGTCCAATTCGTTGAATGTCGATTGAAGTATTTGAAGTTCAGTCGTGTGGGCCCGCCTCATTATTTTAGACGCATCTAGTTCATTGAGCTGTATCAAAGTCGAATCGCGTTTTAGCAACGTTTCTACTTGGCCCAAAAGACGAGGGTGAGTTTTTACAGCCGACCTCATGAACTCACGATTGGCTTCAAGAGCAATGACTAGCACCATTGCGTCCAAAGCGGTTATTTCGGACTCCGTCGATGAGATGAGAAAGCGATTCGAATTTTTCCAGCTTTCAAAAACCTCGTTCAGCTTCTGGCTGAGACCTGCGTCCGTTTTCGCGGCGAGCGCCAGTTCTATTGACCAGGCGGCCCGTTGAATCGCACGTCCAGAGTGGAGGTTAAAGGTGCCAATCGATAGTGACCGCAATGAGACTGGCAAATTGCTTTGACCTTTATTCGTTATCAAACGTCCATAGGCCGGGAGCTGATTCATTCTTGCGACTATATGACGAGTGGAATTTAAGAATGTGACTTCCTCTGCATGTGCTTCCGTGCAGAAGTCGCGATTCTTGCGGCATTTTGGTGGAAGCTCATGCTGGGCTTTTTTTCGTGGCGGCGGCTGCAAGCAGTTTTCGGTCTTTGCAGCGTTCGTGTCTGAAGTGTTTTTTTCTAGAGAACAAGTTTTAGTTTCCCACGCTGGTACGGCGCTCAGCTTCGAAAGATATTGGTCTCCGATCACAGCGGCATTTTCATTTTCCTCCGCGAAAAGCCCTATGAGAGTTGTATAGGCTTCGTTGTGTGACGGAGCGACCCCAGGCTCTGATCCGAAATTGAGAATCGATTTTGCCTCAGGAGTGAGGTCGGAATCGAAGAGGTTCGAAAACATAACGACTAACAGAAGACTTATGAACAGTGCACCGATTCCGATGAATGTTCGACGTGCATAGGAGAGAAAAGTGTTCGAAGACTCAGTTTTTGATTTCATCGTCACAAATTAGATTGCCTAATTGCTTACGCGATATTCAATTCGCGAGGATCAGGCGGGAAGCTTGGCGATTGCGATTCAGAATTGAAACAGCCGGCGGATTTGACGCAAAAGCGTCCGCTTTGCAATCCCTGATATTTAATCTCACTAGTCAGGATTAAATAATAGAGAAATTAGATACTTAACGGCGTCGTGGCGCAGATCAGGCCCGAGTTGACATGGTGCATTACGGGTGATAAGACGGCGCATTCTTACTTGAGGTGTCTATGTTCAAAGTGCAACGAGTTTCAAATTTTTCCCTGACCGTGTCCGGGCTTTGCTTAGCCCTTTCTTCCATTTTTGCAAGCCAGGCACTCGCAACGGAAGCCGGCAAAGTTGAGTCGAAAGTTCTCTTCAATTGCAATCTGAATTTTACGGCGACTGGCCGCTCCGCCTACATCGTCGTTGGCGGAACGAACATTCAAGGTTCGGGCATGATGACGTGCTACGACTTTCTTAAAAATGTCATTGAGGACATCCCAATAAAAGTAACCATTCGCGGTCCGGGGGTTGGACTTGGCGTCACCGGACTTAACATTTCTGGCGGACAGCGCGGACTTGGAATAAGCGAAAGCCCGGATTCTCTTCTGGGAGACTATCTAGTTTTGCGCGGAAATGCTGCGGTGGGAGTCGGTGGAGCGGCTTCGACTGGAATCAGAATTGGCAAAGGTTCGATTCAATTGACTGCGCAGGTAGAGGCAACATCGGGCCTTGGTGCGGGACTAGATCTACTGACGTTTTCGATTGAACGGGACTCGTCTCGGGTCGCCACCAGCTCACCGGCAGCCATAGTTGCGAAACCTCCGGTCGAAACTCAAACAGTGGTCCCTGCCCAACAAGCGGTGATTGCCGCTCAACCGGCCGTCGTTCAAGTCTCTACCAGCCAAGTCATTGAACTTGTCGATCACAATGGTCGAAAAATAGGTCGCTATCAGTTTAAAACTAACTAAAACTAGTTTAATGATTTTGCCGGATGGCCTTTAAAGAATGGCTCGCTTGAAAGCTCCGGCGCTTGTGTCGAATGTTTTTCCGGACCCGCGATCAGCCGGACCGGATGGTTTGGTCGCAATCGGTGGTGATCTTAAGGTCGCTACCCTTCTTGAAGCATACAGACTAGGAATCTTTCCGTGGCCGCAAGAAGGCTTACCTCTCCTTTGGTTTTCTCCTATCGAGCGCGGTATCATCGATCTCAGCAGCGAGACAGTAATACCCACTCGATTTGCGAAAAAACTGAAGAAGTGGCTGGGCGATCGGCGACTTGAAGTTCGCTTAAACACGGCGTTCGAAGACGTCATTTCCTATTGTCGAGAAGCAGTTCGAAACGGCCAAGATGGGACATGGATTCTTGATGAGGTCGAAACCGCTTACTGCGAACTCCATCGCCAAGGGCATGCACATTCAATTGAAACCTACCTCGATGGGAAGCTGGCCGGCGGTCTCTACGGCGTTTTCGTCAATGGGGTTTTCAGCGGTGAAAGCATGTTCCACCATGAAACAGATGCGGGCAAAGTGGCGGTGGTCGTAATTTTGGATGAACTGAGGCGCGCCGGACTTGAATTTATCGATGTTCAGATGGTCACGCCGGTGGTTGCAATGTTTGGGGGACATCTAATTTCGCGAGAAGAATATCTGATGCGGCTTGAAATGGCGCAAAAGCAGTGGGACCGTAAAGTATGTCAATACGAGTGGGTGAGGGGAGCCGTGTCACTCTCGCATATCGCCTCCAAACTGAACGTGGGGACGTTTTAGAAGAACGCACTCCGGAAAATCCGTTTGAGTTTGTTTTCGGATCGGGTCAAACCCTTCCGGCTATTGAAAATGTTATTCGGGGAAAAACTGAGGGCTTCACTGCCTCGCTAGGCGTCGCTGCGAAAGAAGCTTACGGCGAGTTTGATGATCAACTGGTGGCGACAGTTTCGATTGCCTCTTTTCCCAAGCCTGAAGAAGTCCAAGTGGGAATGAAGTTTACGACACTTGGACCCGGCGGAGAAGAACTGGCAGTTAGAGTTGTCGAGGTTCTTGAAGACCAAGTCACCGTCGATGGCAATCACCCGCTTGCCGGCGTCGACATAGAAATTGATTTAATAATCTTAGGTGTTGAGCCTGATGGGCAAAATGAGTCTGAAAAAGCCGGTTCAGATTCAGAATCTGGAAATGATTCTGATTCTGGCGGGCGAATCTTGCACTAATGAATGATAAGCGCAGCAGGTTCAGCGTAGAAGTTGTGAAAGTCGCGCAACAGCAATCGGTAAAATCGCAACCAGCGAAAACGAAACGATTGCCATCCACCAAAGGGGATCGAGCACTGTGGAATGCGCAAGTGCCATCCACTTAGCAGGAGTCATTCTATAGCTCGCGTGTTTAAAGCCGCGGGCTGCCGCGAAATCAAAATTTGCAGGATGTGAGTAGTCGCTGGACCGAGTCGTTACGTACCTATCAAGCGCGTCCGCGAGCCCGCTAGGAAGGTTGCGAAAAACGAGACCTAGTTCCCAAAGATCGTCACTTTTGTTGGAAGCATCGAGGCGCGCCACGGTTGCGAAAAATGCAAATCGTCCGCGCTCGGGAACCGCAAGTTCCAGCTTTATCATTTCACCTTCATCAAGAAATCTTGAGCGCGCCGTCGTTTCGCGAATTTCAACCATTGCTCCACTTGCCGAAATATTTGCCAACCGCCCGTTTAAAATCGGACCATCTGTCGACTGGCCCTCTGCCAAGCGTACACGTCCGTCGTCCTCTGAGATGAGATTGTAGCGAGGCACTCGCGGATAGAGCGTATGGTCGTTGTACGGAGAAAAGGTTTTTACCGCATTAGACATGTAGTTCAATCGGCATAAATCGAACTCAGATTAAGGGGCTAATGCTGAGGAGGTGCCCTCGTCTCAAAATGTGGCGGAATGATCTTTTGCAGCCTCTACATACCCGATGCGTTTTGCGCCAACATGTCGAAGTTCGCTCTGGGCATAATCGCAATCGTGCCAACCGCCGGGCAGAAACAAAAGTAGTTCGTAATCATCGCCGCCATGAAGGGCGTGGCGGAGCGATGCCCCTTCGTGAACGGGGATCGATGCTTCCTCTAAAACTGGAGTTACAAACGACGCTCGACACGCTCGAGATAAATCTGCCAATAGTCCGTCGCTGATGTCGATAGCACCACTAATTGGGCAGGGAGCCAAACGCGTCGCTACATCGAGTCTCGGTTTCGGTCGAAGATGCCTTTGTAGAAGTTCATCTGAAAGCGACGCGCGACGGCCCGCTTGAAGCTCCTCCAGAGCATAGGCCGCTCCCCCGAGTTTACCGGTTACGTAAATCTGATCTCCGGGCCGAATCGCTGACCGCGTCCAAAGTGAACTTGCGGGCCTGGCTTCACCAATCGCAGCGAAATCGATAATCAACGGCCCTCGCGTAGTTGAAAGGTCTCCACCCAAAATGGGACACTGAAACTCTAACGCGTGGGAAAGTGCGCCTTGATAAAAAATTTCAAGATTTGCTTTTTGCTCAGATTCTGTCCACGAGGAGGGTATCGCGATTGAAATTGTGCATCCTAGTGGCATCGCCGCCATGGCCGCCAGATCGCTCAGGACCCGGGCAAAGCCTTTGTAGGCAACGTCGTCGAACTTTGAAAAACGTAAGTCAAAGTGGGTCCCTTCGATAGTTAGGTCCGAGCAAAACGTTACGGGACGTCCTGAAACTTGAACGGCGGCGGCGTCGTCGCCGATTCCAATCATGGTCGAATATTGGTGAGACGATTTGCACCAGTCGCGAATTTTCTCTACGAGATGAGTTTCTTGTAACAAGGTCACGTGCTTTCGCCTCGATCTTTACGACTTCATGTTGGCTTCTAGTTCAACTGGGCTTAAAACGGCCGTCAACAATTGACGAAAAAAACAAATGAGAACAGAATCCCATTCTATGACGATCAGTACAATGTTGCCAATTCAAGAGGGTGAACTTCAACTTTCTAAGGATCCAGTCAAAGCAGTGCTTGGCTGGTTAGAGGACGCCCAAAAGGCGGGACTTCCGGAGCCAACCTCGATGACGTTAGCGACGTCGACCCACGATGGATTCCCCTCTGCGCGGATCGTTCTTTTCAAGGGCTGCTCAGAGTCGCCGACTGGCCAAGAGGGTTTTGAGTTTTTCACAAATTATGACAGCCAGAAATCGAGGCAATTAACGGATAATCCGCGGGCTGCACTTGTTTTTCACTGGGTCGCGATGCGAAGGCAGATTCGTATCGAAGGACCAATTGAAAGGCTAAGTGCAGAAGAGTCGAATCGCTATTTTCAAAGTCGACCTCGTGACAGTCAAATTGGTGCATGGTCGTCGCCGCAGTCGAAGCCAATTCAGTCGCGAGAAGAGCTAAGTGCCTTGGTTGAAAAAAACCGATTGAGATTTGGAACTGACGCAGTTCCTTGTCCCCCATTTTGGGGCGGATGGCGGTTGGTTCCCAAGCGAATTGAGTTTTGGGAAGAGCGTCCATTCCGCCTTCATGAACGTCACGAATGCCTTTTTGAAAGAGGTTTGTGGACCTACAGGCGCCTAGCGCCCTAGGGTTTCGCTTCGCTCTCCGGGCTACGCTGCTTTTCGCGCAGTGGCGCGAAAAGATTTAGCGTGTCGTTTTGTCGCAAGCAAAGCTTTCGATGCCACTGCATCGAAAGCGATCAGCCTGGTGGCCAGGCCATCGGGCGGCCGCCGAGAATATGAAAATGCAGATGGTGAACACTTTGACCGCCGTGATCGTTTGTATTGGCGACAAGTCGGTAGCCATTCTTCGCTAAACCTAATTTTTCTGCGATCTCGCTAGCTTTCACCATCAAGTGCCCTAGCGTGACTGCATCCTGCGGAGTTATTTCGGCCATCGACCGAATTTCCTTTTTAGGAATCAGCAAGACGTGCACAGGCGCTTGCGGTTGGACGTCATGGAATGCCAAACATAGGTCATCTTCGTAGATGATCTTTGCGGGAATTTCTTTATCGATAATTTTTTTGAATATGGTCATCCAGCTAGTTTGAGAACTGAACAGAGAATTGTCTACCAGTTCTCGTGATTCGAGACGGATGCCATGCGCCGAAGATTGCGGTGCAGCGAGTGGAGTCTCGGATCAGGCTTGTGATGTAACGACCTCGTCGCCGTTGAAAGTGACTCGAGATGTGCGACTTGTTCAGAGGCAATTGCCTTCATTTCAGGTAGCATGGAGGACGGCTGTTGCGAGGCCCAATCGATCCATACGTCGATCCGATGGAGTTCAACGTCAAGCGCTGCTTGCGTCAGTCGTTCAACGTCGGAGTTTAGTGAGTGAATGAAGTTTAAAACTTCGCGGCTTCTCGTATTGAAGTGGGATTTCTCGTTTTCTTGGTACCGAAGCGCTAATAGCTCGGCATCAATCCATGGCCTTTGATTCTGCCAAAAATCATAAAGAGAATCCGTTTGGCTTGGTTCGGCCGCGTGGCGAAGGGCCGCCTGGGTTCTTCGATCCGCTTCCAGTATGGCGTGTCTCGCGCGGTGGAGTTTTTCGAAAATCGCTAACATGCGGTCGATAAGATCGAGTTCAGTTAAAATTTTCGGATCGGGAAAGTTTTCGTCTTGCTGAACGTGTTTTAATCGCTCGGCTTCGCGTCGCCCCTTGATTGCCAGATGTTGAAATCTAATTCGGGATTGCTCGACCTTGTTTGCAAGAGCAAGATCCGACTGAGTTTCGACAATGGTCTTCGAGAGTCTTTGCTTCTCGCTTCGAACCTCGTGAGCCCAAGTTTCTTTGCTGAATCCGCGCGGTGATAGGTAAAGCGAAAAGCCAGCAATAACCAAACTCGCGACCCCAGTTAGAAAATAAAGTGAAATGGACTCCCAGTGGGGACCAGTCATTTGCCGAAAAAAGAAAAGCAACGAGCTAAACAAAAACCCACTAGCAATACCTGTCAGTGCGAGCTCAATTCGAAACTCATTGGTGCTGAGATAAGCCTGCGAACCGGCAGCCAACATGAGGGCGCAGATTGGTGACAAGTTGTCGCGTCTCGAGGATAAAGGCATCAAGTAGGTTAATAGTAAACTTGCAGCTAAGAGCCCCAATGTGACTTCGAACGCGCCAAAGTGGATGGCCGTTGGATTGGATAGGACTGCCGCAACTCCAACTGATAAAATGATTCCGACTGCGGAGGCTAGCCAACCCGTTAGTCCATGGTGGCGAGAAAGTATGATCCCAGAAGTGAGCACGGTGATCGCAAGTAAAAGTCCCTCGATCGCTCGATTGGACACGATGAAGTAACTCAGAAGACGAACGCGTTCTTGGTTTTGAGTTTTAGGGCCATAGTTAGCCCCAGCTTCAATGAGGCCATGAAGCGATACGGTGTCGACTTTTGTGAGGGCGGCGACGCCCGCGAGCAATGAAATGACAATTACTAACATCGGAGCGTACTTCACGGATCGCTGGCTGAGGCCCGACGGTCTGGGGGAAAAAGCGTAGAAATCAAAGGCCGTGATTAGAACTGCGCCAATTAGTAGGACCGCAATTTGAAGACCTATTCCATATCCCGACGAGGAATTTAGCATTCCATCATTGTCTTTGATTTCTTCGAAAAGTGACGAAATTTTCGAGACCTTGGCGACACGGGATCAAGATAGGTCATTCTGGACGCGTTATCGTGTTTCGAGTTGATACGACTTAAAGATCGACTGCCATCGATTCATTTGAAATGATTTTGGGCAAACTAATAAAGGTCACGATTGTTTCATTGACCTTGCCGACACCCAGAAAATAGGCGCGGTCACTGCCTTGCGCGACGCTAGGCCGCCGCTCAAGTTCACTGAGATTGGAAACGATTACCGAATGCACGCGATCAACGATCGCAGCTAGCGGACCAGCCTCAGTCTCGAAGACAAGTTGGCAAAGAGGTGATTGGCCGTTTCGAATACCCAGTCTTTCCCGCAAATCAATTACGCCGATGATCTCGCCACGTATATTGATGACACCTTTAAAGTAAGGGGCCATGTTTGGGATCGGCTTTGGGGTCTGATGCTCGATCACTTCTCGAACTTCGACAAGAGACGCAGCGAAAAGCTCATCCCCCATCTGAAAAACAATAAACTTGTCAGATGAATCATCAAGATTCGCGGTGTTTGACACGATTCATAGCCCCTTTGTTACTGCGATGTAAAATAGCGCCGAGCCATTTCAGATAGATTTAGGATAATGCAGGGTTCGCCGTCCGAAAGAATGGTTGTACCGCTGAAATAGGGAACTGGGCGAAGATGACCTAGTAGCGGTCGGACAAATACTTGCTGCTGTCCAATTACTGAATCAACAGAAATTCCAAGTTGATCTTCGTGGTGCCGCACGATCATTGCCGGCCGCGGGCGGGCAATTGCCGACTGGGAGACTGCTATCTCGCGAGTCGATTTAGGAACGAGCGCGCTTGTCAAAAAGGTTTCTATATCTGCTAGTGGTATAATTCGGTTGCGAAGATCAAAGACTTGTTCGTGATCACCATCGACGGAGCTTGGCGGAAAGTCTCGGAGGTCGATGACTTCCGCGATGTCGCGATTCGGTATTGCATAAAGTCCGCCCACGGACCGAATAACGATGGCGTCCACAATCGAAAGATTTGTGGGTAGAGAAATGTGTATGCGGGTCCCTTTGCCTACTTCACTTTGCACTTCCACTTGACCAGCCATTCGCTGCACCTCGGCCGCAACAACGTCCATTCCAACTCCGCGGCCACTAAGTTCAGTAACGGCTTCGGCTGTTGAAAGGCCAGGCATAAAAATCAGTTGTAGCTTTGCGCCAGGAGTTAGCTCTTGCCCTTGGTCAACAAGTCCACGCTGAACTGCTTTTTTGAAGACGATTTCGCCGTCAATACCTTTTCCGTCGTCTTCGAAAATTAAGCTAACCCCAGTACTCGTGTTCTCGGCAGTCAGTTTAACTTTGCCAGAGGGCGCTTTGCCCTTTTGCTTGCGCACGTCCATTGTTTCGATGCCATGGTCGATGGCGTTTCTTGCGATATGCACTAGTGGCTCGACCATGCTTTCGACAATTAGCTTGTCGAGAGTCACATCTTCACCATAGCGCTCGACGTGAACCTGTTTATTCAATTTTGATGCAGTATCTCTGACCATGCGTTCGATCTTCTGAAAGAGCCCTTCCACCGGGATCATTCTGATGGCGAGCGCTGCATCTTGCAGATCTTGCACGAGCTTGGAATTGAGGTCGATGATGGTTCGAGTCGCCTTCGAGTCTAACGTGCTTTCAACTGCCGATCGCGCAAGTATGGATTGGTTGAGCGAAATTTCACCTACAAGCTGAATGAGTCTATCAAGTTTTAGGGCGCTTACGCGAAGAGTTTCGTCGACCTTAACTGATTCTTTCCGCTGTCCCGCATTCTCCTTTCCGCTGCTCGCGGCTTCATCGGTTTGCTGGTTTGCGGCACTCGTTGTGTCGTAGTTTGCCGTCGTCTGAGACGTCGCTGTCAGTAGATCCGATGGCAGATCGCCAACCAAAACTTTGAGTCCGGTTTCAATCGATTCGGACGATATTTCCTTCTCGGTTTCGGGATCGACCTTCAGCCGTTCAATCCATCGTCGAATTTCCTGCTCAACTTCTAACAAGGTCGCGACAGTTTCTTCGAACGGAATCGTGGTTTTACCGTAGTTGTCGCGAATCCGGACTAGATAGTCCTCGATCAGATGAAGGCGATTATGAAGATTTTCGAACCCAGCTAGGCCAGCGCTTCCTTTTAGGTTGTGGGCGCATCGCATGAGGACCACAAAAGAATCGCTTGTTGCTGTTGGCTTTAGATCAAAACAAAAACGTTCCCACTGTCCGAGGACGTCGTAGGCGTCTTCAATGAAGACACTCAGTGTTTCGGCATCGATAGAATGACTTGCCACCAAGTTAGCTTATCAAATTGATGCACGAACTCTATGTGTTACAGGGTCCAATTCGGTAAGCTCGACCTAGAGCTGGGATTTACATAAGCCATTTTTTTACGTTAAGATGTCGATAACCGTACTTAGCTCAAGAAAAAGGACAATTTAAATGTCAATTGGATCAAAAGCTGTCCTCATCGTTGACGACATGAGAATGACACGTATGAAGCTTCGTAAAATCTGTACGGAACTTGGCATCACGAAAATCGGCGAAGCAGTTGATGGAATGCAGGCACTCGAAATGATGAGCACGGCAAAACCTGATTTACTTTTGTCGGACTGGAACATGCCTAATTTATCTGGCATCGAACTGATTCAAAAAATTCGCGACAATCCGGCGTTGTCGGATCTGCCAGTAATTTTCATCACTGCGGAAGCCGAAAAAAATTCAATCATTAAATCACTGCAATTTGGTGTGGCCGACTATATTTTAAAGCCATTCAACGATGACAACGTGAAGGCAAAAATCTGTTCAGCACTTAACGTGGCTATTCCACAGAACTAAAGACGGAATATGAGCAGTGACGTAAACCAGTTTGGCAGCAAAACAGTTCAAGGTGTTCACTACATCAAGTTCCCTAGCCAGGTAACAGATGATGCAATTCCAAAACTCATCGAAGATTTTCGGCAGTGGGCAAAAATGGAAGTCCAAGTTCATATTTTGGACTTCGGACGATTGAACGACGCAAACGAGGATTTTTATCGCGCGATTCAGGGCTTTGAGGTTTTGCTTCGCCTGCGGAATATGAAAATGCTTTCGATCAACCTTTCTGACTCAGTCAATCAGGCGATCGAAGATCTGCGACTAGAGTCCACGTTTAATCGGCTTCAAGAAGCCGAGCGCGCTGCTCCGAAAAAGAAATGGATGACGCAGAGTGCGCTTAAAAAGATGTTGTTTAGACATCTTGTGCAGGCAGCGCACAAGTCAGTTGAGGTAACGCTTCACTCGACTGTATCTTGCGATGAAAACTATCTGACCAAAGTTGAAGCAATTCCATATGACAAAGTAGATTTGATCTGTGTGATCTCGGCAAACAACGAGTTTTTGAAAGCTGACTTTCGCTTGCTTTCTTCGTTCACGGTCCTCGACCGTTTCGCGAAGACCATGTTGGGTAAAGAAGTGCAAGTAGACGACGAGATGCGCGAAAGTATGGCTTCAGAGCTATTGAACATGATCTACACCCAAGCAAAGTCCGGTCTGAACGACGCCGAAGAGTTCAACTTACCTGGCGGTATTCCAAAAGTTATTAAAAAGCCAGGCTTTGGTCAAATCAAGCGATCTGGATCTTCGAATATCACCCTAATGCCCATGGTGACGCCACTTGGTACTTTCGTGATCGAAGTGGACTTCGGAGTCTAGTCATCACCTCTCGAAGTTGGGTGCCCTTCCGGCCAATTGTCGAGGTAGACCTGGTAGGTTTTGCCTCGACCTATTAAGTGCGTCTCGGATTTGTCCGAAACATTCTATGTAGTTGACCGTGTCTTATCTCAATTGCGGGGAAGTACAGTGAAACGTTTTTTTGCGAAACTAAGTGTAGATAAGCAGTTGCATTCGATGTTGATTGTCGGCTTTGTCGGCTTTCTAACTTATTTCGCGGTCATTCTTGTGATCTCCACCCAAAACGAAAAAACTATGACCAGCGTTTTGGACGAAAAAATCCCTGCGATCGAGGTCTTAGACGGCCTAGCATCGTCTCTTTCTAGGGTTCAAGAAGTCGTCGCACCAAGTGCAGTTTCAGTTGGCATGGAGGGCGTTGCAAACTTGGAAGTTGCCAACAAGAGAGTGGCTTATTTATTTGAGCGATTATCGGCGACTGGTGGGTTTTCGGCCGCGGAAGCCGCAGAGATCGCAGAAATGAAGAGAAAGTACGCGGCGGCCTATGAAGTGCTTTCCAAAGCATTCAGTGGAGTCGTCGCCGGCTTAAATACGCTGTCTTCGGTGCAGGTAAAGTTGCAACGAAATAATATGGAAGTGGCGGCGATAAGCAGCTGGGCAGCTAATATGAAAAAATCGAAAAATACAGATCTTCGAGCGTCAATAGATGCGGCTAACTTAGGAAGTGAACGCCTGGTTATTGCCGGCTTGGTCATGATTCTCGCTGGGATCCCGTTTGCGATGCTGTTTTACTTTACTACTCGCAACGTGATTCAAAGCCTCAAAAACGTCAGCGAAAAGCTTAACACGGCTGTGACCGATGTTTTAAGTATCTCGTCAGAAGCATCGGAATCGTCCTCGCGACTTGCTGCGGCCTCCAGCCAACAAGCTGCGGCTGTTACGGAAAGCGTAAGCAGTATGGATGAAATGAAGAGCATGTTGGGTCAGACAGTCGAGCACTCCGGCGCAGCGCTTCGATCTTCTGAGGAGAGCTATCATGAAGCTGCCAGCGGACAGAAGGTAATTGATGAGTTGCGAATCGCAATGCTCGATATCGAACGCGCCTATGAGGAGCTGGAAGAAGTTAATCGGGTCGTCTCTTCGATTCGAGCGAAGACCAACGTCATTAACGACATTGTCTTTAAGACCCAGCTTCTTTCATTCAACGCTTCCATCGAAGCCGCGCGCGCTGGGCAACATGGTCGTGGCTTCTCTGTCGTCGCAGCAGAAGTTGGGAAGCTCGCGGAAGTCAGCGGTGTCGCCGCACAGGAAATCGGAAAGCTCCTCGATCAAAGTACAAAAAAAGTTGCTCAGATTGTTCAATCGACAAAGTTTAAGGTTGAGTCGGCAAATCAAATGTCTTTGAGGTGTGCGACGGTTTTCGAAAGCATTACCCATCGCACAGGCGAAGCGCGAACCATGGTTGACGCGATCACAACGGCAGCGGCCGAGCAAGAGGCCGGGATCCAACAGGTCAGCCGGGCTATGATAGAAATGAAGGATTCGTCGGATCAAACTGATACAATGGCCCATAATATTCAAAAGTTGTCGGATTCCCTTCGGGAGCAGTCTCGATCATTAGCCGCAACCATGCAGAAGCTAGATGTGCTTGTGCACGGCGAAAGTGGGTTAGACGAGCCTGCTGGCCGGCCATCGGCACCAGGGGGAGCGGCCGGAACGGGTGTAGTACGCAAGCTATTTCCGTCGGCAGATAAAAACCGACGAAGCGCCTAGGCATTTTACGTTAAAAAGGTGATTTAAAAAAATGAAGATCGAACGAACGATTCAATCGCAAATCATGAGAACGCTGGGCATTCTTGCATTTGCCATCGTTGTTATTACGGGATTTGGCGTCTATGTCATTTACGACGCCAAAGATCCTTTACAGCAAGCGGTTAAAGATTACGATAGAAGCCGTGAGCAAATTTTTGAGATACGTCTTGCCTTGGAGCGTATCGATCTCTCCTACCAGCTCGTTTACAAAAGCAAACTTGACACCGCTAGTTTACATCTTGATGTAGCAAAAAATGGGTCAGTCATACTTTTGGGTATTCTTGACGGCATGATTGCCGGAAATGGAGATTCTAAGTATTCGTCCAAGCAAACGATCGAAGCATTGCGCGACAAGTTTCTGGAAATTGAAGGACAAGAGCGATCAGCCGCAGTAAACTATTTGTCGGGGAAGTCCGGTAGCATTTCGGGTCAAGCAGTTTCCAACTTGACCGGATTTGAAAGTCTTCGCTCTGAAGTCTCGGCGCTAAATGAAAAGAACCATACCCATTTCAAAAAAGTGCTCACCCAGACGTTGCGATCGATTGTCTTCTTGATGGTACCGATTGTGCTCGGTTTGTTAATTATCCCGCTCACTACATTTTGGGCGGCAACCCGAAAAATCAACTTGGATCTCATCGGATACATTCGAAGTCTGTACGAATTTTCAGAGCAGAACGAACAGAGTTCAGAAGAGCTGCGAACGTCTTCAGATTTGATGTCGAGTGCTTCAGGTCAACAGTCGGCCGCGATTCAACAATCGGTCTCGTCGATTGCAGAAATTCGCACAATGTTGGCAGATACCGAAGCACACGTTCGGGAAGTTCAATCACTCACCGCCGAAATGAACGATGAGACCGTCAAGGGCAGTGAAATCATGCAGCGCTTAGAAAAGTCCATGCATGCAATTGAAGAAACAAATTCGCAGATTGCAAGCTTTGAAGAGATATTGAATGCTGTACGAGGCAAAACTCAGGTCATCAACGATATCGTATTCAAAACGCAGCTCTTGTCGTTCAACGCCTCGATTGAGGCGGCTCGTGCCGGTCATTACGGTCGGGGCTTTTCGGTTGTCGCCGAGGAAGTTGGTAAGCTAGCGATGATGAGTGGAGACGCGGCGAGAGAAATCGATCTGTTGCTCGCGCAAAGTGCGGACCGGGTCTCGCGTATCGGCGAATCAGTACAAGATCGAGTTATCGATGGACGAACAGTCAGCCACGAGGCACTTAAAAAATTTGGTCATTTGACAGTCAAGCTTACAGCGATTTCGGAAAAAATTGACCAAGTGGCCAATTCGACCGCTGAACAAGGCGTGGGGGTTGAACAGACCTCCAAAGCAATTGAACAGTTAAATCAAGGCGCTGCGGAGAATAAGCGTGGGGCCGACGAAGTGCAGCGCATCGCCGATAGAGTGTTCGACCTGAGCACAAAAATTCGGGTCGTCACCAGTGGAATCGGAAAGTTTGTTCGCGAAAGCAAACGAGCAGAAAAGCAGGATCGAAACTTTAAAGTGATCGCAGCTGTATCTGCAAATCCTGCAGATTTCAAAACAAGAAAATCGGCGGACGCTGCATTCGGTGCCTCTCTGGGCCTGGCGACCAGGTTTGGCACGAAGCCCTCAGTAAAGTCAGCTGGTCAGCAGAAAGCATCGAACCCATCCTTTAAAGATAGAACTAAAGATATAACGGCTGATGACCCATCATTTCGTAAAGCGGGCTCACAAGAATAAAGGCGGATTCTGTTATGTTGTTGAACGAAGCTGAACAGCTATTGGTTTTGAAAATGGCAGAGGAACTTACCGGCGCTTCGCAGACAGTCGAGAAGAGAACTGGATCTATTTTTAGTAACGTTGAAAGGCGGATGCGGGAATGCGAATGCGAGACGTTTGCAGAGTATATTCACCGCGTTGATACAGATCCCGCTGAAAAGAACAATCTCATTTCCGCACTAACGATTCACACGACGGCTTGGTTTCGCGAAAATCCCCATTTCGTAAAGTTTCATGAAATATTGCTTGAAGCAGTAGATCGACGAGAAACCTTCAAGGTTTGGTGTGCTGCGTGTTCGACTGGCGAAGAGGTCTACTCGTTTGCCATTGTCCTTGAGGAGTTTAGAAGCACTCATCCGCGCTTTGACTACCGAATCTATGGCTCAGACATTGATCCCGTCTCGATCGAAACTGCTGAGCGCGGTGTTTACAGCGCAAAGCAGATTAATTTCAGTCTTGATCGGTATAAACATCATTTATTGTTCGGAACCGGAAAAACTGCCGAGTTTTTTACCCTTTCTAAGGAAATTAGAACGCGGTGTTCTTTTGCTGCCCATGACCTTCGTTCGAAGGCCCGACAATCGAACGGGCCGTTTGATGTGGTAGTTTGTAGAAACGTTTTGATTTACTTTTCTGCGGACGGCGTGAAGCAGGTTATGAATGGCTTGATTTCGAATTTGAAACGTGAAGGAACATTGTTCCTCGGCCATAGCGAGTCGGTTGCCGCGAACGATTTTGGAATCACGAGTTGCGGACATTCCGTCTACACGGTGGGTATTGGAAGACCGACGGAAAAAATAAAACCGTCGGCTGATCGAACGGACATAGGGCAGAGCCGGCCACCTCTCGCAGGAATTCCGACTAGTGGCGCGAGTGCCGGACCAAAGACAGGCTCGTTTCGAATCGAGGCTGGCCCGCACACGGGTATGTTCTCTATTGCGAAAGTTAAATCGGCGAAGCCGACAATCCTGGCGGTGGACGACACGAAAACATCTAGACAGCTATTGGCAAAAGTCTTCGGAGAATTTGGTTTCGACTGTGAAGCCGTTGAAACGACAACTGAGGCGACACAACTCTTGAAAGTGAAGTCCTTTGATTTAATCACTCTTGATTTGCAAATGCCCGGTATGGAGGGGGGCGCGTGGCTTTTAACCGAACGTGCGAAAGGTCTGAAGGCGCCAGTTGTCATCGTTAGTGAGATTCGCCGTGAAGATGCAGCCAATGTGGTCAATCTCCTCGGAAAAACTGCGCAGGACTATATTGAAAAGTCTGATTTGCTGCAAAAGTCATCCGAGGTACGAGACACGTTTTTAGAAATCTTGCGTTCACAAAGCGGGGCAAAGTCAAGCGCAGGCGTTCGTTCCGTGACAAACCTCAAGGAAAAGCCATCTTTTCGACCGGACGTGATTTTGGTCGGCGCAAGCACGGGCGGGCCTCAAGCACTCGCAAAGCTCCTCACTCGACTGCCTCACGACTGTCCTCCAGTGGTTGTTGTACAGCATATCTCTGGGAAATTTTCTGCTGCTCTTGCTGATCGATTGTCGACAGTTTCGGGTCTAACCCTGGCCAAAATGGAAGACGGCGAGAATCTACAAAAAGGACACCTTTATATTGCGCTCGATGACTATCACATAGGAGTGGAAGAGGATCGACGTGGTCTTAGACTAAAGCTTTCCACTGATTTGCCAGTCAATCGGCATCGACCGAGCGTTGATTATTTATTTCGATCAGTAGCGAATACCGACCGATCCCCAATGGCCATTCTCTTGACTGGTATGGGGCGTGATGGCGCGGTTGGCCTAAAGGGTCTTCGGGAACGCGGAGCTTACTGTGTTGCGCAAAGTGAAGAGGACTGCATTGTGTTCGGAATGCCGCGCGAAGCGATTAATATTGGCGCGGCGCAGTTCGCGGGGAACATTGACGACATTCGCGCCAATTTGCTTGCGTCACTGACATTGAATCCGAAGGTAAAGGCGAGCTAACTAGGCCCGCTTTTTTCCAAGTGTGCACGTGTTGATTCCAAGCATGGCGTAGGGTGGACACCAGCCAGCCAAGCCGGTAGCGAGCGGAACAAGTCCGACGAAAAACCATGGGTTCGCGGGCCCCACAAAGGCCATTGACGTAAGTCCAATACCCACAAGGATTCGTACGACTCGCTCGATGTTATGTATGTTCTGTTTCATTTTATTTCCCCTTCGAATTTTGTTTTGCTTGAGTAAGTGACCCAAGGTTGATGACGTTTTTGAATCCAAGTTTTGTCATTATGGACTTTGCTTTGGCAGAGCGCCCCCCACTTCTGCAGTACACCCCATAGATTTTTTCCCGATCAAGTTTCGCGATTTTTTCACTAAAAGAATTTTCTAGCACGCCGATATTCACGGCACCATGGACGTGATCTTCGCGAAACTCGTCGGCTGTTCGTACGTCAACGATCTGATCAAAGATTGTTCCGGCGGGCACAGGATCAGCTTTTGACTTCGTTGCCACCACTAGCAGAAGCCCTAAAGCTCCAACTAGAATTCCAATATAAATCGACTTCATTTGCAATCCCACCTATCTGATTGGAGTTTTCAGATACCGCGCACCGTTAGGCTCAGCCTTGGGTAGACGGCCAGCATCGATATTGACTTGAACACTTGGCAGAAGCAATCGGGGAGCAGCCAACGTTTTGTCTCGAGTTGTTCGAAAATTCACGAATTCACTTCGTGGTGTTTCCGCGGTGATTTGAATGTTGTTTCGCTTTTCATTGCCTATGGTTGATTCGAACGCCACCGGTCGCCCATTCGGCATGTAGTCATGACCAACAAATACTCGAGTAGCATCTGGAAGTTTGTAAAGCTTTTGAATCGAGAGATACAGGTCTTCGGCGCTGCCAGCTGGAAAGTCACATCGTCCTGTTCCGTAATCTGGCATGAAGAGCGCGTCGCCAGTAAATACTGTGTCGCCGATCACGAAACTTGCGCAGGCGGGTGTGTGGCCAGGGGTAAACAGTGTATCAATTTTTAGACTTCCCGCCATCACGGCTTTACCTTCTTCCAAGAGAAAGTCGAATTGGCTGCCATCAGTTTTAAACTCGGCATCCAAGTTAAAAAATCCTTTGAAGACTTTTTGAACTTCCGTGATTTTTGCTCCAATTCCGATTTTTGCACTCGGAAGTTTCGCTTTTAAAATCTGGGCGCCCGACAAATGATCCGCATGTGCGTGGGTCTCGAGAATCGCGTGAACTTTTAAATCATGCATTTGAACGAAACCAAGAACTTGCTCTGCAGAGTTCGTCGAAAGTTTTGATGCACCAGGTTCATAGTCCCAAACTGGATCAATGATTACGGCATCTTTGGATTTTTCATCGTAAACCACGTAAGTCAGCGTCCATGTAGCTTTATCGAAAAACTCTTTTACGACCGGTTTCATATTCATATCGTCTGCCCCTGTTTAGAGTTGGTCTTGATTCACTCAATATACATGGTCGAGCGGCTGAAATAGATGTGCTAGCACACAAAGTTAGCGGGTCGTTTTGCCTCATCCTCTTTGACCGCAAGGCGATTACCTGACTAATGTCGGTTTTATGGAATGGAAAGGCCTCTGGTCCGACTTGCCGCAGGAAATTAAATGGACGTTCGAATCGCAGTCGACCAACTTATCGCTAAAGCGTGGCGAATCGGTATATCGCGAGGGCGATTTGCCGACGGGAATCTATTTCGTGAAGGGCGGCCTCGTTGGACTTGTCATCACGGCCCCGGCATCAGGAAAAGAACATTTGATGCGTTTTTTTCGGCAGGGGCAGTTTTTTGGGCACCGTGCGCTTTTCTCGGAAGAGGGTTACCATGGTTCAGCAGTCGCCCTCGAGCCAACGAATCTAAAGCTCGTAAATAAAGCCACCATTATGACTGCGATCGATAAATATCCGAAGCTACTTCGGGATGTTGTGACGGTTTTGTCGAAAGAACTTCGCCGCTGTGAAACCCATCAGGTGATGATCTTAGAAAACCAGATTCTTGGGCGCATTGCACAGTCAGTCATCTACCTCAAAGACTTACACCCGGACCACAACTGGACTCGCCAGGAAATTGCAAACTTTTGTGCGAGCACAGTCTCAACAGTTATTAAGGCGTTGGCAGAGCTCGAGGAAATGGGACTGATTTCGCAGAATGGCCGGTCGATCACAGTCTTAAATCGAGACGGGCTTATCGCGCTGCATGAAGGCTGATCGGAACAGAAAATCTCAGAAACATTGCGCCAGCACATAATCTCTTTTCTGACGCCATGGCATTCTTAGCGCATGGAATCGTTAAAAAAGAAATATTCAACCCTTAGTTGCGAGCAGGTCTACAAGATCTGGGCAACCGATCCGCATTTGATCCGGGTGCTTGATTTACGTTCCGAAGCAGAATTTCGCCAGGCCCATGTGCCAGGCGCAGTCCGAACGGCACAGCAGGATCTTATCAGAGAGCTTGATCAGTTAAATGGTCGTCTCGCCATCGTCGTAGTATCGCCGGAACTGGCAGATGAGGTTGGTTTCGGGATTACAGAGCGTGAAGATGCGGTTTTGATGAATCAATGTCATCGTTGGCTTGAGCTTCAACATCCGGTTGCTGGTGATGGACTGCGTTCTGTCATATTGGAATTTAAAAGGAGAGACATGATGGACAATAAGACGACACAAGCTGGGCAGGGGTCGACGGCAAAAGCACTTCTCGAGAACGGCACGATATTTCATCAGCTGTTCGAGCCGGAATCGTCGACTTACACCTACATCATAGCGGATCGCCAAACCAAAGAAGCGGCAATCATTGATCCTGTTCTCGAGACAGTAGATCGCGATCTGAAGCTGATCGACGAGCTTGGGTTACGGCTTGTTTACGCTTTAGATACGCACATTCATGCTGATCACATCACGGGTGCTGGCGAAATTCGCAAACGCACAGAGGCGAAAACTGCGGTCAGTCGCCGCGCCAATGTTGAATGCGTGGACATTGGACTTGAGGATGGGCAAGAGCTGACGCTTGGAAGCAAGAAAATTAATGTGATCGCAACACCTGGCCATACAGACACGTGTCTAACATTTAGTTTTGAGGGAATGGTGTTCACAGGCGACGCGCTTTTGATTCGCGGCTGCGGGCGAACAGATTTCCAACAAGGGTCTGCCGACGACCTTTTTGATAGTGTAAGAGAAAAGCTCTTCCAGCTTCCCGACGATACAGTTGTGTACCCTGGGCACGATTACCGTGGACTAACTTCTACGACGATTGGTCTTGAGAAAGCCCACAACCCGCGGCTGGGAGTTAAGAATTCACGTGAAGACTTTAAAAAAATCATGTCAGAGCTGAAGCTCGCGAATCCAAAAAAGATTCACGAAGCAGTTCCTGCCAACTTGGCATGTGGCCGTCCAAAAGACTCTCGCGTGCTTCACCCGCAAGTCGTCGATGGAATACCAGAAATCACGGTCGAGGATGTGCTACGACATTTGCCGGACGCGGAAGCGGGTCGTGTGAAACTTGTCGATGTGCGCCGCCCAGATGAGTTCAACAACGAGCTCGGGCATATCAAAGGCGCGACGCTGGTGACGCTTGGCCCTGATCTCACGAAGTTTTTAGAAAATGGAAACCGTGCCGAAGAAATTATTTTCGTATGCCGCAGCGGCGGACGTTCGGGAACTGCAACGGCCGAAAGTATCACGTTTGGGTACAAGTTCACCATCAATATGGTGGGTGGAATGATTCGCTGGAATGAAAAGAAATATAAAACGGAAAAATCTTAAGGAGAACATATGCAACCTGAATGGATCAACGCCCTTATCGGTGGCGCAATCATCGGAATCTCAGTTTCGGTGATGCTGTTGTTCAACGGCCGGGTCACTGGCATTAGTGGCATTATCAATGGAGCCTTGACTCCGCAAAAAGGAGACACGCTTTGGCGCGTGCTTTTTATTTTGGGTCTTGTCTTGGGCGGCTTTACCTTGCGCGGACTCAATGCGTCCGTTTTTGAGGCTGACATGGCAACTTCAGATTGGACCACTGTTGTGGCCGGTCTCCTCGTGGGATTTGGCACGATTATGGGAAGCGGCTGCACCAGTGGACATGGAGTTTGTGGTATCAGCCGGATGTCGATTCGGTCGATTGTTTCAACTGTAACCTTTATTGCAGCAGGCGTTGCCGCAGTTGCACTGTTTCGCCAACTGGGAATTTTCTAGGGAGAGATGAACATGAACAAATCAGAAAAAAATAATGCTCAAATGAACGCGGCTATTGCGGCCCTTGCCGTCGGATTTATTTTCGCTGTTGGTTTAGGGATCTCAGGAATGACGAGACCGAGTAAGGTCGTCGGTTTTTTAGATCTCTTTGGCAACTGGGATCCGTCACTGATATTTGTGATGGCCGGTGCAATCGCCGTCCACTTTGTAACTTATAAAGTTATCCGAAAACGCTCGTCTCCTTTGCTGGTTCCTAACTGGCAAGTGCCGACGAAAACGGAATTGACTCCTGCGCTTGTTATCGGCGCAGTTTTGTTTGGCGCCGGCTGGGGGCTTGGAGGATTTTGCCCTGGTCCGGCGATGACGTCTCTAGCAAGTCTCCAGACAAAGCCCGCGATATTTGTGATCAGTATGTTAGTGGGAATGTACCTTTTTAAATTTCTCGATAAAAAAATGAAACTTCAGAAATGAGCTCCGAATGGAACTTCTAGGATACATCGCATCGATATTCATGGGGCTTTCTTTAGGCATGATTGGCGGGGGAGGATCGATACTGACAGTTCCGATTTTGGTTTACCTTTTTGGAATTGATCCCATTCTTGCAACGGCCTATTCACTATTCATCGTGGGTCTGACGGCCTTGTTTGGCGGCTTTGGCTATCTTAAAAAGGGCGAAGTTGACATTAAGACGGGTTTCATTTTCGCCGTGCCAAGCTTCATTGGAGTATATCTCACAAGACGCTACGTAGTACCTAGTCTTCCTGATCCAGTTTTCAGTGTCGGAGAAATTGCAATTAGTAAATCGCTACTGATCATGTTGGTCTTTGCGGTCCTGATGCTAGCGGCGTCAGTCTCGATGATCAGGGCAAAGAAAACGACCGAAAACCCCAAGGCACCACTCTCCCCGGCAATGAGGTTTGGTCTTATTTCGCTTGAAGGTCTAATCGTTGGAGGCGTGACCGGCTTTGTCGGTGCCGGTGGAGGATTCTTGATAATTCCCGCGCTTGTCGTTTTGGTGGGAATGCCGATGAAAATCGCCGTCGGTACATCGTTATTCATAATCGCGGCGAAGTCATTGATTGGTTTCGTCGGCGATCTTCAAGGCACCGCTGTTATCGATTGGAAGCTTATGCTTATCGTCGCGGCGATCGCGATCGTAGGGCTCTTCTTGGGTATGAGCCTCTCGAAAAAGGTTTCCGAGACTGCGCTAAAGAAAGGTTTTGGATACTTCGTTCTGCTCATGGGAGCATTCATTTTGTTTGATCAAATTAAGCGAATGTAAGGGAGCTCTAGAATGGCGAAATCATCCTTTCGAGTTTTGATTCTGGGTGCCGGTACCGGAGGAATTTCTGTCGCTGCTAAATTAGCGCGGTCCATTGACGCTAGCTCGATCGCGATCGTCGACCCGTCTGAAAATCATTACTATCAACCTATGTGGACAATTGCTGGGGCCGGCCTGGCAGACAAAACATCGACCGAAAGATTCACCCGTGATCTTATCCCTGACGGCGTTACGTGGCTGAAGGAACGGGTTGCGGCGGTCGATCCGGTCGCGAAAACCGTGTCTCTGACTCATGGGTTGAAGGTCGGTTACGACTATCTAGTCGTCGCCACCGGGCTAAAACTTAATTGGGATAAGATCGATGGCCTCGAAGGTAACCTAGGGAAAAATGGAATCTGTTCCATCTATGAGTACAATCAAGTCGATCAAACGGCAGCGATGATCCAACGGTTTCAAGGTGGTACCGCTGTATTTGTCATGCCGCCTGTTCCAATCAAGTGCGCAGGTGCACCTCAGAAAATCATGTACCTTGCTGAAAATGTATTCCGATTGAATGGTGTCCGTCACAAGGCGAAGATACAATTCGCAACCGCCGGTAAGGCCATGTTCGGGATACCAACCTTTGCAAACGCACTAGAAAAAATCGCAAGAGAAAAAGATATTGAGCCAAAGTTTCTTCATAAAATCGTCGGTGTAGATGCCGAAAAAAAAGAAGCCCACTTCGACGTTACTGATGCCGACGGAAAGGTGACCAGACAAAGTTTAAAATATGATTTGCTGCATTTGGTCCCGGCAATGTCTGCACACCCTTATGTGGCCGAATCTGGATTGGCTTTCGCCGACGGAGATCAAAAAGGTTGGCTTGAGGTCGATAAATTCACTCTTCAACATCTTAAATACCCGAATATTTTTGGCGTGGGTGACGTTACTGGAGTTCCCAATTCTAAGACTGGCGCAGCGATAAGATCGCAGTATCCAATAGTCGTGAAAAACCTCGTCTCGGTAATGAACGGAAAGCCGCCCGTTGAAAAGTACAATGGCTACTCGTCGTGCCCGTTGATTACTGAGATTGGGAAAGTGATGCTCGCTGAATTTGGCTACGATGGAAAGTTAATGCCGACATTCCCGCTTGATCCATCGGTTCCGCGGCGGATGATGTGGCATTTGAAGAAGGACATTCTTCCTACGCTCTATTGGCAAGGAATGATGAGAGGTCTTGCATAGTCGATGAACGATCGTTCGATTGAACCATGTGCTGGCACATCGTGCAGCTAGCAGTTTGTTGTTAAGCTGAGCATTGAGTTAGAGGTGGGTTGAAGAGCGAAAGGGACCTATATGTCACATGCTAGCGGTGAATTTGGCAAAGGATCCGACTCCAAGGCTTCAGCAGTACAACAGAGTCAGCAAAACAACTCAAACTACGCAATGATAGCGTTGTTTTCGATATTGGTGGTTATCTCGATCTGGGCGCTTTTCAGCGCGTTTGAGAGTCCGAAGAAAATGGAAGAATCCAAGAAGAAACTAGAGTCTGTAACTTCCGCAAGTGTTTCCAATAGAAAAATCATTGCACCTGATTTCTCAAAAACCGGCGATGGCCCTGAGGGGGAAAGTATTCGCAGGGGAAAAGCTCTGCTTGAAAATACTCATGCTCTATTGCCCAAGTATGTAGGTGCGAAAATCAATTGCACCAGTTGTCACCTTGCGAGTGGGACGACTCCTCAAGCAGGACCGTGGGTTGGAATTGTCACAAAGTTTCCTCAGTATCGTTCTCGCTCCGGGAAAATGGACACATTGCCAGATCGAGTGAACGACTGCTTCGAGCGAAGTCTCAACGGCAAGCGGCTTCCGCTTGAAAGTCGACAAATGACCGACATCATCACCTATATGACTTGGCTTTCAAATGGCTATGAAGTCGGTGCAAAAATCGAAGGAAGCGGAATGCCCAAACTAAAGATTCAACGGGCGCCGGATATGGGAAACGGAAAAATAGTCTACCAAGCGAAATGCGCTTCCTGCCATCAGGCAAACGGCAATGGAAGTTACGATGCTATTGGTAAAAAAATTATTTTTCCACCGCTGTGGGGATCGGACTCATACAACATCGGAGCCGGAATGGCGCGGCTTCACACGGCGGCCGGTTTCGTAAAGCATAATATGCCCCTTGGCCAAGGTGGAAGTTTGACAGACGACGAGGCGTGGGACGTCGCAGCCTATTTCACCCAGATGAAGCGACCGGACTTTGGTTCAAAAGCCAAAGATTGGCCTAAAGGGGAGAAGCCTGAAGATGCGCGCTATTAGGTTTTTCCTCACCTTGATTCTGAATTTTGTCATTGTGCTACTGTTCACTGGTGGCGCAGCGATCGCCAGCGACGAGGTTTGGGGAGTTTTTCAGTTTCGAATGAAGCTACAGGGTAGTCAGCAGGTATTTGCTGAATATGTTCGGCGCGATCGAGGTGGTCTTTTTGAAAGTCGCAATCTGGATTTATTTCGATTATCTTATGGCGCGAAAATCGAGGATTCGTCTTGGGGCTACCTCGTGGGCGGCGCATTTATAGATTTTGAAACTGGGGGAAACGAGCGTCGGCTTCATCAGTTTGCTGTTTATAACAGAACATTCGCAAACGTCGCAGGAGTCATCGGGCGTTTTGGTTTTGAGCAACGGCAATTTACGGGTGACGATAGCATTTATTGGCGAATTAGAAATCGTCTTCAGCTGAATTTGCTTCCTCAATTTTCTATCGGCCCCTCGGTTTATGATGAAATTTTATATGCAGTAGACGGTCGAACGAGATTTGCTACTGGGTTCAATGAAAACAGATTTGGAGTTGGCCTACGCTATCATCGTGAAGATTTTGAAGTGTTGATCTATCACACGGCGGCCCACCTAAAAACTCTAAGGCGAGAAGATCGTGTCGAGTGGCTTCAGCTTCAGACTATTTATTCGTTCTAGAAGTACACAACCCTAAGGTACCTCCTACCTTTTGGTAGCGCATGTGCGCTACCAAAAGGTAGGAGGTACGTTAAGCGAGCTCGCTTGCTTTCTTTGCTTGTCGTTCAAGCTCCGCTTGAAGTCCGGGCGGTATATTTAACTGCCTAGCTAGCTCACCTAGGTAGGCTTTCTCCATAAAGTTTTGTTCATCTATAGCCAGGAGACTTGCAAGGTACATTTCGGTCGCCATCGCTTCATCCGCCGAATGCTTAGCAACTTCTGCTGGATCCAGCGGTTTTGCGAGTTCGGTTTCAAACCAGCGCTGCAGCTGCGGATCATCTGTAATTTTGCGAACCTCGCTATCAATCATTTCACGCTCTCGTCCGTCGATGTGTCCATCGGCTTTCGAGGCGGCGATCAGGGCGATCAAAATAGCTTTACTGTGTGCTTCTTCCTGAGACGGAGAGAGTTGCCCAAGCGGCTGTATCGGGGGAGTGCCAGCTTTTCCGTCTTGCTTCTGGTGGTTTTGGTAGGCCTTGTACGCGAGGGTCCCAATTACGGCAAGACCGCCATATTTAAGTACCTTGCCCCCCATCTTTCTACCCGACTTACTGCCAAGCAAAAGTCCTAACGCACCTCCCGCCAAAGCGGCGCCCCCTTTTCCGGTAAGTATCGAAGAGAGATCATCGGGAATATTCTGTCTCGAATTAGGTAACGACGAATTGTTCTTAGAGTGGTCAGTGCTGTTCCCCAATAATTGTTCAAGCAAGAACTTGGTATTCATATTTTCCTCGGGATTAAGAGTTGCGACAAGAGCGCCAATAGCGCGACTTTCTTATAACTAGGCTAGTCGCCAATTCGGATTAGAAAAAATTGATAAATACCATCGATGTCATACTTTAAACGAATGTCCGAGGTGCCTCGATGTTTCGCACGACTTTACATGTCGTGATGACCAAACAAGCTCATGTCCTCGATGAAGATGTCAGAAGGTTTTTGACGGCGCTGGTCAAGGGATCTTCTTGGGAAAATTCGACATTTTTAGTTCTGTGATATTACGATCTCTGCATGTGTCAGCTTCTTGGAATGAATTGTAATGTTCCTACAGATATTTGTTTTTCATTGGCGGGATTTCAAGCCCGAGGCGGTCTTACCGATGTACATCGGGACGGCTGGGGCATTGCTTTCTTCGAGGGGCGAGGAGTGCGGAAGTTCCTAGACCACGCGCCGTCCGCACATTCGCCGATTGCGGCTTTTGTTCGAGAATACCCGATCAAGTCGACCAATGTGATTGCTCATATCCGCCGCGCCACTCAGGGTAAAGTTTCTCTTGAGAACACTCATCCGTTTCAGCGTGAGCTATGGGGTTACTACTGGATTTTTGCTCATAACGGAAATGTTCCTAACTTTCATCCAGTTTTAGAAGGAGTCACCAAACCGGTCGGGGAAACCGACAGTGAGAGAATTTTCTGCTGGTTCATTCAGGAGATGCTTCGAGAACACGGTGAAACCGCTCCAACAACGGAGAAGCTTCTTTTAACAGTCCAAAGACTTGCGATTGAGGTAGGGAAAAAAGGAGAATTCAATTTTCTGATGTCGAATGGACAAGTGTTGTTTGCTCATTGCTCGACACAACTCTCTTACATATCACGAAAAGCGCCGTTCAAGACGGCCCGGCTGAGAGACAAGGAAATCGAAGTCGATTTTAGTGAAGTGACGAATTCGACGGATCGTGTCGCCATCATTGCAACGACACCACTGACAGAGAACGAGGAGTGGACACAGATGGACCCTGGCACTCTTTGTCTCTTTTTCGACGGCGAGCTGATAAGCAAAATGAATACAGTTCCTGGTGTTCGCACTCGGTTTTAAACTTCTAAATTTTTTCTGAGCATAGAGATCAGAAACTCCGCAAACACAGAAAACCTCTTATTCTTTTGCACTTCCGGATGAATAACAAACCATAGGGTTGTTTTTTTGGATGGCGCAATCGAAACTTCTTCGAGCTCGGAATTTCGTCGAGCGACGAATTGGGGTAGAATTCCAAAACCAATATGATTGGACAGCGCTGAATATACCGAACTCCATGCCGATGATGTAAGAACTTGGCTTTTAAAATGAGGTTGAATTTGAGTCCGCAATAATCTCTCAGTCTGACTGGTTGCTCTATCAAAGAGTCCGACAAATGGCACTTCTTGCAGATCTTCTAGTTTTTCAATCGGACCATGTTTTTTTAAGAGTAGCTTTGATCCGTAAAGCGAAAGCCGCACTTCGCCAACCCTTTTCACAATCAAATCTTGTTGTGAAGGTCGCACAAACCGAAACGCCAAATCAGCATCCCGCTTAGCGAGATTCAATACTTCTGCGCCTGTCAAAAATTGAACCTCCACGTCGGGAAACTCATTCGTAAAGGACTTTAGATTCGGAAGCACGAGGTGATTTGCCAGCGCCCCTGGCATTGCCACCCGGATGACCCCTTCCATCCGCTCGTCATTACCGGCGATTTTACGGTCAATTGTCTGAAAGGAACTCTCGATGTCTTCAATGCCTGCACGAATTCTTTCACCAAAGACCGTTAAGAAAAATCCCTCGGAGCGCTTTTCAAATAGCTTGGTCTTTAGCTTTTCTTCTAGAGCATAGATTCGTCGACCGACGGTCGCTTGATCCGTCTTCAGTTCTCGGGCAGCGAGTTTAAGAGTATTGTTGCGGCATAAGGCTAGAAAAAATCGAAAATCGTCCCAATTGTTCATAGTGTCTCTCTAGCCACCCGTTTGTTTTCTGTAAATGCATTTTTGCATTTCTTCAATGCATAAATATGCATATACCTTGTTCGGTTTTTCCCTCACATTCGCTCCACGGATAAACGTCACAAAAAATATGTGACTCGAGGAAGATATGAAAACACTTGGGCAAAGACTTAAATTATATCGAACGAGAATGACCCTTTCCGCGCGCGAGGTCGCTAGCCGGGTAGGGGTTTCTGTCAGTACCTACCGAGACTGGGAGAACGGAAGGGCGATTAAGGGTGAACCTTACACCAAGCTAGCGGAAGTCCTAGGCGTCCATGTGCTTGAGGTTTTAGAGGGTCGGAGCCCCGGCGGCATCTACAACGACCTTTCAGATATAGAAGAAATACTCATTCGAGCCAAAAAAAAGCTTTAGCCACCAGAAGTGTTCGGTACGAAGGTTTTCCCGTTAGTGAAGCGGGGCCTTGTGGTATAATCGGTCCCTGTTGAAAATGGAGTTTGTCATGAGAAATTTGCGCTATTTGATCACGATTTTATTGAGTGCTACGGGAATTTTTCGAGCTGAGATGGCTCAAGCGAATTCTTGTCAGGACGCCTTCAGAGCTACGGCGAGACCCATTTCGCAGCCACTGCACTTCGGCACACCGGTAGCATGGAACAACACGACTCTTTGGGATCTTTCCGCCCTTCACTCGAATGATTTTTTTATTCGTAATGGATGGGATCGAGGCTCAGGTTCGTTTGCTTCCGAAATTTCAAGCGATGGTAAGGTCTTAAGCGACAAGCGACATTTAATTGCTACTAGTCGCATGGTGTACGGGCTTTCGCACAGTGCAAATCTTGACACTGGCTATCTCCCTTATGCGAATAAACAGGCGAAATTTCTATTGTCCAAAATGACAGCTCAGGATCAGAACGGCATTTACTTTAAGTCGACAGTCGATTCTCTGGGCGCGGTTGCTGCTCCTGAAAATAAATTGGTGGTCAATTATCAAGCTTACGGACTTAATGGTTTGGTCGCCCTCTACAAGGTGACTGGAAATCCCGCACTTCTAAAGAAAATAGAAATAATCTACGGGAACTTCTATAAACGATTTCACGATCCCGTTGATCTGGGATTCTTTGACGAATTCAATCTACAAACCGGAAAGCCCGTAAAGACGAAAAGCTATAATTCGACGGTTTACGTTGCGACTTCTTTTCTCGCCGATTTAGCCGAATTGCCGACGACGAGGAAAGCTCAATACGTGAAGACGGTTGAGGAACTCGCTGACAAGGTCGCGCAAAAGTTCGTGGACCCTAAAACTGGCTGGATTGTCGAGAACTTCACAGCAGATTGGAAGCCCGATTGGCGTAGCTGGCAGGTTCAGGGCGATGCAACGGTCGGGATCACTGGACATAACTACCAAGCCGCTTGGTTTCTACTTAGAGCGACTGATTTCAGCGAAATATCAGCGGCGAAAAAAGCGCAATACTTCGAGTCGGCAAAATCTATTTTAACAGCAATGTTAAAATCAAAATCTCTAGATCTTCAAAACGGCGGAGTATTTGATGCTTTCAAGCGCGAAGCTGATGAACCTATGTGGCACACCAATAAAGCTTGGTGGCAACAAGCAGAAATGATTTTGGCTTTGACGAAAGCTGATTCAGTGAATCTTTTCACGGATGCGAATACCGCCATTCAAGCCCGACAGGCCCGAGATCTGGCTGTGCAGTTTTATTTCAACCATTTTGTCGACTATAAAAACGGCGGGGAATTTCCAGTCGTGGAAAAAAATGGAACACCTATTCTCACTGAAAATAAGGGCCAAGCCGGAACAGGGTCCTACCACCAGGTGGAACTTGCGAGAATGATGAAGGAGTATGCGAAACGTAGTTTAGTTAGAACGCCAACAGCGAGAAGAACAGCATCCAATTCTAATCAATTTGACATGAACCCGGCTATGCGAGCTGCGGCGCTTGGTGATGTTGAAAGTATCAAAAAGTTAGTGGCCGCAGGCGCAGATTTGCGCGGTTTAAATTCAAATAACGCCAGCATTCTTTATTTTGCCGCGCAATCTCCACGGAACTCCGTGGCCGTTTTTGAATTTGTAAGAAATGAGATCGGCGACAAGGCGTTTGAGCTGCTCCTCAATCACCAAGTCAGGTCAAATGGCCATAGCATCGCTCTTGAAGCAGTCTTCAATGCCAATACCGAACTCGTTCGCTATCTTTTAGACTTAAAAAACAGTGGGGTAAAAATCGATTTCGAAAGCTCCACCGTTTTTGGCTGGACGCCGAAAACATTTGCCGAGCGTGAGAAAATGGTCTTTGCAGCGCTTCTTCCGGAGGGGGCGGTGCCCGTCGGCGAACGCCTTCTGTGGATGAAGTCGCAAGAGGATCTTTGGTCTTCACGGCTTAGCGCTGAAGCCCGTGAGTTTCACCAAAAGGGGATGGAGTTGATTTCGGCTATCGAAAAATTCGAACTTCAAAAAATTCGCGATCTTGTGAACGCTGGGGTCGCGGTCAACCAAAGGTACGGAAGACTTGGCGCAACTCCGCTGAATAGCACTGTTCGGCCTGGGATGACCCCGGCGGATTTAAAACAAGCTGAGGCCGTTCAAGCTTTGCTTATTGAGCTAGGCGCAAATTCTAATTTCGCCGAAAGTGGCATCATGATGGTGCCGTCCGGTTTTCGCGAGTCGGTGTTTGGTTATGCAGATCTCGTCAAAAGCATGATTGATCGTTTGCCGAAGGGTTCTAAGGAGCGACAAGACTACTTGAATTTTCAAGGCCCAGTTAACGGCTACACTAAACTTATCGACGCTTCGTTGCGAGGCCGCGGTGAGGTGATTAAAGTCTTAGTTGAGGCCGGTGCTGATCGCGGTTTAACAGGTAACAATGGACTGACGGCTTTGGAAGCGGCTAGGCTTTTTAATCGCCAAAGCGCGACTCCGTTGCCACAAGAGATCATGCAAATTCTTGAACCATAAGGTACCGCCTACCTTTTGGTAACGCGACTGCGTTACCAAAAGGTAGGCGGTACCGGAGGCGATAGTTCTGGTTGCTTCGCGTTGCGGCTGCGAATACATGACTTAGGACCTTCGTTGGAGGATGCCGGTTGGCGTGCTACATTGAATTTTAAGCGGGGTAGATTGTGGAAATGAAAGCGGCGGAAAATCTATTGCAAGCATTCATTGGCGCCTACGTTTGGGTTGCCAGTTCTGATCAGGGCGTTGATCAGCAAGAATATAATAAATTTGGCCACGTGATCGTTCAATCACAGTTTGCTACCCAATTTGAGGAAGACCACATCCGTCGATATTTTAAAGACACGGTCACCCTCTTTGAACGCGACTATGTGCAGGCCGTCTCTCTAGTAAAAGCGGAGCTTACGGCGCTAGTCGGCAAAGATCACTTTTGCCAAGAAGTCATGAGGATTAGCAGAGCCGCCTCCGTCGGCGACGGACATCTGAGCGACGTCGAAGAAGCCGTATTAAACGAAATCGCGGAGACGATTAAGTTTAAGGGCGCTGTCTAGTCATGCTGAAGGCGTTAGCGAGTCGACTTTTCTCTCTGCTCTTCTATGGGCGAGAGCGCATTCTCAAGCCACTTCCAGCTGCACTTTTTCTTGGACTTGTCGTGGTCGCCTCTCTGCTTTGGTTTGGAAAAGGCGTTCACGTGTCTGGTGTCTTTGCGGTTTTATGTGAGACCGATTCGACTAAAGCGATCAGCCATGGCGATTCGCTATTTTGCTCTCCGAATGCTCCACATGAGGACCGCACATGGCTGTACTGGATGGTGGGTGGGGTTTTTTTCGGTGCGGCGATGACCTCGTTTTTACGTCTTCGTAGTCTCAAACTTCAAATTGAGCGCGGGGCAGCAGTAAGTTCGAAGAACCGACTGGTTTCCGCTGCTGGAGGAGGGGCAATTGTGGGACTGGGAGCTGCGATTGCTGGTGGTTGCACGAGCTCTCTTGGTTTGACAGGGGCCTCGCTTTTAACAATCGCGGGGTTTGCCTTTTTGGCTGCGTTTTTCATTGGTGGATTTGCATCCCGAATCTGGTTTGGGAGAATGTGGCAATGAGCGAAAATATCGTGAGCCTCATAATTGGCCTTCTGTTCGGCGCAAGTCTTGATTTGGCGGGATTCGGAAGTCCCAAGCGATTAAACGGGCAGTTTCTACTTAAAGACTTTTCGATGTTCAAAGTCATGTTTGGCGCCATCGTGCTTGCCTCTGGTCTTTATTTTGGTCTCGTTTCATTGGGCTTTTCCGAAGCCGATCCACGAACGATTCCGTTTTTGAATTCCGGCCTATTGCTTGGCGGATTTCTACTTGGGTTTGGTCTTGTGCTCGGAGGGTATTGTCCCGGAACAGCACTTGCGGGTTTTGCGGGGGGGCGTTTGGACGCCGCCGTATTCTTTGTTTCAATTTATCCGGGCTATCGCTTCTGGCTGTGGCTAAGCGATCGTTACTCATTTTCCGTACTCAATGAGAAACTGACTTCCGAGGCTCACCTCTACGGGCTTATGGGTGTTGAATGGTATCTGTTGGTGGCCATTCTTTTTTTCGTAGCAGCGGCAGGATGGAAGCTCGGATCTTTTCTAGAAAAAAAAGCAAACAAGGTTTCCATTTAATCTCGAATTTAACCAGTTAGGTAGAGGGATCCGTTTCAAGTCATCTATTCGGCCGGCGTGCCCGCGCCTATGGCATGCGTAGTCTTGTTTTTAGACATATTGCGATTTTCATTCATGATTTCTAACTGAAGCTGTTGGATTTCGAGAAGTCTTCGCCACTGGTGCTTAAGCAGTTGATCCATTTTTAAGTGGAGCTGTCGAATCTCAAGCTCCGCTTTGAGGTTCACCATATAGTCATTTTCGCTTCGCTTGCGGTCTTTGGCTTCTTGTCGATTCTGACTCATCATAATGATGGGAGCTTGAATGGCAGCGAGACATGACAAAATCAGGTTTAGCAAAATAAACGGATAGGGATCGAACTCTGTAAACTTCGGGCCTATTGAATTATATCCGATCCAAGCCATCATGAAGACCGCGAAAATAATTAAAAAGGACCAACTGCCGCCGAAAAATGCCATTCGGTCAGAAAGAATTTGTCCAAGTGTCAGATTTTTTTCGAAAGATGCTTCAGAGTTGGCGGTAACTAACTGTTGATCATTGAGACTTTTTAAAACTTCTTCGTCGAGAGCAGAGAGTTCGCCCTTTTCCTCTTCTAGGATTTGCTGAATTTGCTGACCTCGGTAAGCCTCGAGACAGTTGCCACAAATGCGAGAATCGGCCCCCCACGTAGGAAAATCCTGAATTATGAGGTTCTGCATCGAAAGTCTTAACGCTTCCGGCCCAACGACTTCATCCGACGGAAAGCCGAGGCTACAAACATGGCACTTAGAGGTTTCCATCCGGGCGTTATAACAAATGGACAAGTATTATCAATGTGAGACTAAGGATTGCAGAACTCACACTCGGTGGCTCAGTGAATCGACGGATCTGTTTTTCTGCGACCTTTCTCAAATACATAAAGTCCGAAAATAAAGACGAGCGCGGTTAAAGCGGACTCGGCCCAACTTTTTAGAGGTAAGCGTTCTACTCGTAGGATCACGGCTAAGCCATTTACCTGAATGAGAATCAGCGACGCAAGAGACACAAAGACAACTAACTTCGAAGTCAATGTCTTGAGATGGGTATAGTAAATTACTAGGCAAGCACTCCAAACGGTCAAAATAACCATGACTTTTGCTCGCGCAAAGCCAATCGCTGGATTTTCGCGAAGACCGGAAATAAAAATCAATCCAATCGCGACCGCAAGCCCAACGCCAAAGAGCGCTATTCGAAAGACGTCAGATGTTTGGAAAAACGAGTGCTTCGACTTTGTCGCTTGAGTGGCGGCCACTGCCTGAAAAGCTAAAATCGCCGTCGGATGTATGATGAGTTCAAGCCAAACAATGTGCACTGGCAAGTAGACGAGCTCATACCCCAGTAGCGGGACGACAGCCGCAGTCAGTACAAATGGTAGATGAAACAATAGTAAATACTCGAAGCTTGTCTTAAGATTCGAAAAGAGCTGGCGCCCTTCCATAATTGCAGAAACAATTGTTTTAAAATTGTCGTCAGCCAATATTATCGACGAAACTTCTTTTGCGCTTCGAGACCCCCGAAGGCCCATCGCAATACCGATGTCGGCGGCTTTCAGCGCGGGCACGTCATTGACACCGTCGCCAGTCACAGCGACGACTTCGCCAGCAGCTTTCAGTGCGACCACTATTTGAAGCTTTTGCAGTGGAGTGCATCTAGCTACAATGTCGATGGACTTTAAGAAGTTCGGATTTTCTATAAAATACTGAGTGTCGAATTTTTCCGGTTCTAATTCGGCCGATACCACAATGGGCTTTCCTTGCCCCAATCCGACTTCTCGTCCGATCGCTGCGGCTGTTTCGGGATGGTCACCAGTCAGCATCAATACTTTGATTTGGTTCTTATAGGCGTACTCGATAGCTGGAGCGACCTCGGGCCGAGGTGGATCTTCGAACGCTAAGAGCCCAACAAGCTCAAACTCTGACGTAAGTTCTTTACCCGCACCGATCTCATCAGTACTTATATTTCTTTTCGCACACGCCAGAACTTTGTGGCCATCTTTGGCCCATTGCCTAGTCTTCGTATGCCAAAATTCCATTTGTTCCTCGGACAGCTGGCACATTTTGAAAACCGTTTCGGGCGTCCCTTTAGTGACCATCGTGTTTTGGCCAGCGATCTTCGTAAAGGCAGATTCGAGTTTGCGACCCTCGGTAAATGGAAATCTCTTAGTGGCTTGCGGTAAACTGATTTTCTGCACAAGAATCGTTTGAAATATCGCAAGGTCTACCGGGTCTGTACCTTCAGCATTACTAGCCAGTGCGCTGACAATAAAAACATCCTTCTCGCTGAACGAAGACGCAGGATCCGTGTGTGTAAGTTCAAGTTCGCCCGTGGTAATGGTTCCAGTTTTATCGGTACAAATCTGAGTAATGCGGCCGATATTTTCGACGGATACAGCTCTGCGGACAAGCGCCTGTTTCTTTGCCAGTCGGTAAATTCCGACACCCAAGAAAAACGTGAAGACGACCGGAAATTCCTCAGGTATCGCCGCAATTGCTAAGGTCGCAGCACTCAGAAGCGCATCGAGCCAGCCGTGCCCTTGATAAAATCTAAGACCTGCAAGGAGTAGACAAAATCCTGCAGAAGCATAGATGAGATTTTTAACTAAATTACCGATGGAAACCTGAAGCGGCGTGCGCTCGTGCGGCATTTCCGAAACGGATTTCACAATTTGGCCGTAGGAAGTATTGGAACCCGTGAAGACGACTCTTAGAAGACCCTTGCCCGTTAATACACGTGTGCCAGCAAACGCCAGCGATTTAGGATTAACAGGGACCTCTGATTTATCAGTTTGGCTGAATGGGTCAGATTGATATTCTAATTTTTGAATAGGAAAGGCTTCCCCCGTTAAGACCGATTCATCAATTTGAATTTCCTGTGCCGCTTCTAAGATGCCATCAGCGGGAATAAATATTCCGGTTGATAACTTTAATAAATCGCCGGGCACAAGTTCTTGAGAGTCAATCTCGGTTTCGTTTCCGTCCCGAATGACAAATAGTCGTGAGGTCAAATGACTCTTGAGTCCCAAAGTGGATGCTTGAGTTCGCCAGTGCAGGAATGCGTCCATCATGATCAATGGCAAAATCGCGATAAAGAGAGTGATGCCTTCGCTCTTTTGCCCGATGGCAAAAAAAACAACTCCGATTCCAATCAAAAACCAGATCATCGGATCACGAAGTGTTTCTTTAAGAATCTCGAGCAATCGATTGGATGATTCTTCCACAACGACGTTTTGCCCAAACTTGCTTCGCTGAACTTCTACTTCTTTGGAAGTGAGCCCAGCAGGTGTTTTTTTTAGGCCATCTAGATTCTGAAAGGAAAATCGTCTCATGTAGATTGGCGTTTTGAGCCGCCGTTCGCCACTGGGTTTTCGATCTCCGGCGGAACAAGTAGGTCTTCGAGAAAAAACGCAGAAAGTTCGGATCGACCTGAAAGACCGGATTTAGAATATATCGCCATCGACTGAACGCGAGCCGTTTTTTCTGCGGTGTTTCGGATGTCAGCAATTTCTTTTAAGCTCATGCCTTTGAGAAGTAAAAAAGCCACTTCCTTCTCTGCTTTGGTCAAATTCCACTTCGTCAGCTGTTGATCAATGGCCTTTGAAAGTCCATCGAGATACTTTCGCGATTCGAGCTTCCATGCTTCGGCTTCTTTTTTAAAATTTGAAAAGTCGGTCATTTCCCTTTCAAGTCGATGTTTCATTTCAGCAGTGCCCCTGAGGACATAAAACACCCCAAACAACGCCACAGCAGCGATGGAACCTTCCACAAGCAGGTGCCAAGTTGCGACGCCATCTTTAAAATCGGTGAAAAGATCAATCCCGACCATAATCGCAACAAAAGCGAGCACGGTCGCTATGACAATTCTTTCTCTTTGATTCACTCTTTACCTCGGTCTAGTCGTCGTCATCATCTGCGCTGTTTTCTGCGCCTTCTTCTTTAGCGCCGTCTTCCTTGGCGCCATCGTTCTCACCGGCCTCGCCTTCGCCCAAACGGAGGGTTGTGCCAAAAAGCTGAAGACTTTGAGTGTTGGTATCATAATTCCTGTAAAGCTGGATTCCAAATGCAACGACAAGCCCGATTAATAAAATTCCGAATGCAGTCCGTGGCGAATCAATTGTCTCAGCTGCCAGCACATCTGCTTTTTTGCCGTCGATCATACTGAGCCCGATCATTTCTTTGTATCGGATCGTGTGTAAAACTATCCCAAGCACGTGCAAAATCGCGACGACGATGAAGCCGTTTGCCAACAGCTCGTGCACATCTTCAAAAGTTTCTTTGTCCGGTCCAGAAGTCATCAGGTACCCGGTTATCCCAAGGCCTAGGGCCATTGCCATCATGGTTAGGGCTGCCCAGCTGGACGCGGGATTGTGACCGGCCCAGCGTTTTTTATGGCCCGTGACGATGTCCTTGAAATAGTTCAAAAGCTCGCGAGGATGCAGCACGAAGCCAGAAAACTTGGAGTGTTTTGTCCCCGCAAACCCCCAGATGATCCTGAGCAATACGAGGAACCCTAACGTCAGGCCGGCTAACGAGTGGTAGCTAAAGATCGGTGAGTCATCGTCAATAATCTTGGCGATGACAAATGCTGTTAAGAAAAGTCCCGAAAAGCCCCAATGAAAAAGTCGAGTGGGTAGATCGTATACTAATTGTCTCATATAGGTATCCTTCAAGTTTGGCGTACCGTCGCCGGTTTGAGCACTGATCTTTCGTCAATATCGGTTTAACCCCCCGCTTCGTCTATGGGGCAGATGTCCTAAACAGCCTGATTTCAGCGATTTACCAGCACCTAGGTCTTACGGTCGATTTACGAAATCTCATTCGGCCCGATACTGGCACCAAGACGAAAAATGTCCGACTGAAGTACTCAGTCGGCGCAACAGAGTAGCTGTGCAAAAACAGCGCTCACAGGAGAAGCTCGATGAAACACGTTATCATTGCCATGGTCGTCCTATTAAGTGGTGGAATGGCTCATGCGAAGAAAACATGCACGGACCAGCCGAAAGAAAAGTGGATGTCGGAAGCCGACTTTAAGAAAAACGTCGAAGAGCGCGGCTACAAGATCAGGAAATTCAAGCAGCCAGGATCTTGTTACGAAATCTACGGCACGAACAAAGCCGGCGACAAAGTTGAAGTGTACTTCAACCCAGTTGATGCAACCGTGGTAAAAGAAGAGACGAATTAGCTAAATGTACCTCCTACATTTTGGTAGCGCATGCGCGTTACCAAAATGTAGGAGGTACTTCTTGGAGGCAGAATGCCGTTAACCGAAGAGCTTCATAAGTCCCATCACATTGGTTGGCTTCGCGCTGCTGTGCTCGGCGCAAACGATGGGATCGTTTCTACCGCAAGTCTTATTGTCGGAGTTGCCGCCGCAAACGCGACCCACGAAAACATATTGGTGACTGGCGTTGCAGGATTAGTCGCTGGCGCGATGTCGATGGCAGCAGGCGAATACGTGTCTGTTAGCTCCCAGTCGGACACTGAAAGTGCGGACCTTCGGCGCGAAAAAGCCGAATTGGAATCTAACCCCGGTTTTGAATTGGAAGAATTGGCCGCGATTTACGTGAGCCGAGGACTTGATTCAACTCTCGCACGACAAGTTGCTGTTCAGTTAACTGCCTTTGACGCGATCGGAAGCCACGCTCGAGATGAGCTGGGAATTTCCGACGCGTTGAGTGCAAGGCCTGTACAAGCGGCTCTATCCTCGGCCGCAGCCTTTGCTGTTGGCGCAGCGTTGCCGTTGATGTTCGTGGTTATCTTTCCCGCTAAAGTTTTGATTTCTTCGGTATCCTTTGGTTCGCTGGTATTTCTGGTTCTTCTTGGTGTGGTTGCGGCAAAAGTGGGTGGGGCTAACATATGGCGAGGAGCTTTACGCGTCGGTTTTTGGGGTGCGCTCGCCATGGCGAGTACGGCTGGTATTGGCGCATTGTTTGGGACGACGCTTTAGCGGGTAGGTAGTTTCTTGGGAATGGAAGAGATTCAGAACAAAGATTTGAAGCAGAAAATGGGGCAATGGTTTCTGCGATTTTCCGACCAAGTGAGTGGGTCGCCGATGTATCGGTACCTTTCCATTCAAGTTAGTGCGGATGATCAGTGTTTGGCTCTCGCTTGTGGATCGGAACCCAGTCAGCCAGCGCCCAATTTGTTTTTTGCAGCCGTCCACTTTTTGTTGGAAAAGAACCGTCACGAGTCGTTGGCTAAGTATTACCCCAGTCTGGGTGGCGGGTTCGAGTCCACACCTGAAATGTTTGAATGCTTTAAAGGATTTTGCCAAAAGTTCGAATTTGAAATTCTCGAAATTCTTAAAACAAAACTGGTTCAAACTAATGAAGTTCAGCGATGTGCGGTGCTTTGGCCGGCGCTGAAGCTAGTTGGTCAAATGGCAAAGCAATCAAACGTCGCGCTGATTGATGTTGGCACCTCGGGGGGCTTAAGTTTTTTAATGGACAAGGCCCATTTGACCTACTCCGATGGCGCAAAAGACGGCCCGGAAGATTCGCCTTTAAGACTTCATTGCGAATCGAGAGGGGGGACTGTTCCCACGTTAACGAGTGTTAACGTCAAAAGCCGAATAGGAATTGATCTCAACCCGGTGGATCTTTTAAGCGAGAACGAAAAAGCGTGGAACCTTGCGTTGATTTGGCCCGATCAATTAGATCGGCGTCAGCGAATTGAAAATGCTCTTCAACTTTTGAAGACCACCGCCATTGATTTCCAGCGTGGTGCCGCCAATCAAGTACTGCCGTCACTTAGTTCAAAGATTCCAAACGATCAGCTCCTTTGCGTTCTTCATAGTTTTTCGCTGAATCAGTTTTCTTCTGACGATCGAGTAGGCTTTGACAAGGTCCTCGAAACGGCATCCTTGAAGCGAGAAATCTGGCGCATTGGTTTAGAATGGCTAGGGACTAAGAGTCCAGAACTGGTGATTTCTAAGTATGGTGGCGGCCAGCGGGTACTGATTCAGAAGATTGCGGAATGCGGCGGCCACGGCGAGTGGATTCACTGGCAACCATCATAAGGTACCGCCTACATTTTGGTAGCGCACGTGCGCTACCAAAATGTAGGCGGTACCTTTCTGGTTGCGAGGGCCAAGCTCAATCCAAGAATGATGTCTGGGACATGGTGTTGCCACACAAGCAAAACGGAAAAGCAGATCAATATTATCCACACAAAGAGTCCAGCTTGAATCCATTTGGGTTTATTTCGACCGATATAAAACGCCCCAATTGCACTGAACGTCACGTGTAGGGATGGAAAAAGATTGTGTGGTCGATCCAGAGTGTAGAGAAAAGTGAAGAGATTCTCAAACGCCTCGAACTGCGTAGGCCTTACGAATCCTAGTTCAGTTGGGAACGCGATAAAGAAGACAGCGGCGATACCTGTTGCGAGAATCAAGTCTCGACCCATTGCTTTCATTTCGATCGAACTACTGATCCTCCCCCGATTTTCCGGACACCAAATAGTGTGGTATAACCACACGTCCGAAGGGGAAATAGATGCAACGCAAACGACACACGACCGAGTTCAAGATTGAAGCGCTCGAACTGGCTAAGC